>CAZVAB010000001.1:0-30203 GCA_964625045.1 uncultured Oscillospiraceae bacterium
GGCGCCTAGCGGATTTCGAATCCGCACCCTTCAGCCACTTGGGTACATCTCCATGCTGATAACTTGGATATTATATCAGCAAGCGCAGGAAAAATCAAGGGCTATCCTGCGATTTCCAGGAGACAGTTGTGTAGGTGTTACAATGATGTGTGACAAATAGAAAAAAGAGTAGTGAATAGGGGCGACCTGTGTTACAGTAGAGTTGCTCATACAAAACCGAAAGGCAGGTGCCACTATTCACTATGAATACAATAACACAGGACATGCGGTTTAAGCAAGCAGTAATTTTATATTCTTATAAAAAAGGTGTTACTGCGGCTGCCAGGCAATACAAGACCACTCGTCAGAATATCTACCGCTGGCGCAAGAAATATGACGGCAACATCCGTTCGCTTGCCGACGGCTCTCACCGCCCTCACAGCCATCCCAATGCACACACAGATGCCGAGCTGAAGCTCATCAAGGATATGCGTCGCAGGAAACCTCACGACGGTTTGGTAAAATTTTGGATCAGGCTTCGGCAACGTGGCTACACCCGTTCTATCTCTGGGCTCTACAAAGTCCTGCGCCGGATCGACGGCAAGCCGATCAAGCTTCCAAATCCCAAATATGTCCCGAAACCTTACGAACAAATGACATATCCAGGGCAAAAAGGACAGATCGATGTGAAATTTGTTCCGTCTTCCTGCCTTGTAGGCGCAGCGGTAGAAGATGCCAAAGAGAATGGTGGCTACTATTTTCAGTACACGTTCATTGATGAATACAGCCGTTTTCGATATCTGGAAGCATTCAAGGAGAAAAATACATACACCTCTACGGTGTTCCTACGATAACTTTTTCACCTATCCCACAATCCTCGCCTTATAAAGCAAAAAGTAGGCACTTTTCAACCCTAAAACGCACAAAAACAGGCGACACCCAACCAAAGTTGAATGTCGCCTGTTTTGTTGTCCAATCCTGTTTGCAGTTGCCGATTTCGTAATTTTCTCAAATTACTGTCTTGTCAGCACACAGCAAATGGGGACAGCGGAATTTTACAAGATAGTAAATAAATGAGGCACAGAAAGAGAGAAATGCCAGAAGTAGCAGGAGCTGACTTTGCACGGCCGCAAAGGCCACAGAAAGCACGATGGACAACAGCACAAGGGCGGCTTCCACAAGCAGATACTTTGACATCACGCAATCTCCTCTCAAATCAGATCGTTCGGTAAGATGCAGCTGGGGAAATATCAGATGCGGGCAACGCCGGTAGCCCGGGCAGCCTCGGCAACAGCCTTGGCAACGGCGGGGCCGACACGCTTATCGAACGCGGCGGGGATGATGTAGTCAGCGTTCAGCTCTTCGTCGGTGATGAGGTTGGCAATAGCCATTGCGGCAGCCATCTTCATCTCCTCGTTGATATCGGAAGCGCGGACATCGAAAGTACCGCGGAAGATACCGGGGAAGGCCAGGACGTTGTTGACCTGGTTGGGGTAGTCACTGCGGCCGGTGGAAACAACGGCTGCGCCGCCTGCCTTGGCATCCTCGGGGAAGATCTCGGGGGTGGGGTTGGCGCAGGCAAAGACGATGGCATCCTTGTTCATGGTCTTGACCATTTCGGTGGTCAGGGTGCCGGGAGCGGAAACACCGATGAACACATCAGCGCCCTTGATGACATCAGACAGCTTGCCGGTCTCCTTGTTCAGGTTGGTGACCTGGGCCATTTCTTCCTTAATCCAGTTCAGGTTCTCACGGCCTGCGTAGATGGCACCGGTACGGTCGGTCATGACCACATTCTTGAAGCCGGCACTGAGCAGCAGACGGACGATGGAGATGGCGGCAGCGCCGGCACCGGAGGTGACGATCTTCACATCTTCCTTCTTCTTGCCGACCACCTTCAGGGCGTTCAGCAGACCTGCCAGGGTCACGATAGCGGTGCCGTGCTGGTCATCATGGAAAATGGGAATGTCGCACTTTTCCTTCAGCTTGCGCTCGATCTCGAAGCACCGGGGAGCGGAGATATCCTCCAGGTTCACGCCGCCGAAAGAGCCGGAGATCATGTAAATGGTGTTGACGATCTCGTCCACATCCTTGGACTTGACACACAGGGGGAAGGCATCCACATCGCCAAAGGCCTTGAACAGAACGCACTTGCCTTCCATAACAGGCATACCGGCCTCGGGGCCAATGTCGCCCAGACCCAGAACAGCGGTACCGTCGGTGACAACGGCGCACAGGTTATGGCGGCGGGTCAGCTCGTAGGACTTGTTCACATCCTTCTGAATCTCCAGGCAGGGCTGTGCGACACCGGGAGTGTAAGCCAGGGACAGATCGTCCTTGGTCTCCACAGGAGCGGTGGCGACGACTTCGATTTTACCCTTCCACTGGCCATGCAAGCGCAGGGACTCTTCTGCGTAATTCATATTCAATAATTCCTTTCTGATCTCAAATTAGATATCCAGACCGTCGATGATGTCCCGCAGGGCCTTGGCGCTGCGCTGCATCTTGGCGGTTTCATCTTCGGTCAGGGGGCTGGTGATCTTGGCGTGAACGCCATTGCTGCCAACCAGGGCCAGGGTGGACAGACACACATCGTCCACACCGTACTCGCCGTGCATCATGGTGGAGACGGTCAGGGCAGTGCCTGCGCCGTTGAGGATGCACTTGCAGATGTGGCACACGGAGATAGCCACAGCGTAGAAAGTAGCGCCCTTGGCCTTGATGACCTGGCCGCCGGAAGTCTTGACAAATTCCTCAACTTCCTCGTAATCCTCGTTCCAATTGATCTTGGAAGCATCGGAGACCTGGTTCTTGTACTTGGCCAGGGGGGAGTTGGCGATGGTGGCCAGGGACCAGGGCACGAACTGGCTGTCGCCATGCTCGCCGTAGACATGAGCGTGGACATTCTTGGGGCTGATGTTGAAGCGGCGGGCCAGCTCGGACTGCAGACGGCTGGTGTCCAGCACGGTGCCGGAGCCCAGAATGTGGTTTTCAGGGATGCCGGAAATCTTATGGAATGCGTAGGTCAGGATATCCACGGGGTTTGCCACGATGATGTAAATAGCGTTGGGTGCGTACTTGACAATGTCGGGGGTGATGCTCTTGAGGATGTTCACATTGGTCTGAGCCAGCTCCAGACGGGTCTGACCGGGCTTACGGGGCACACCGGAGGTGATGATGACGATGTCAGAGCCCTCTGCATCGGGATAGTCGCCGGAGCGGATGATGGCGGGGGAGCAGAAAGGTGCGCCCTGGTATACGTCCAGTGCTTCGCCGAAAGCCTTCTCCTTGTTGATGTCGATGAGCACGACTTCGCTGGCAATGCCCTGCACCATGATGTCGTTGGTGATGGCGGCACCGACGCTGCCTGCGCCGATGACAGTGATTTTAGTTGCCATAATATTTCTCCTTTATTTCGGTTATTACCGCATCCAGCGGAAATTTCTTTAACTGGCAAGCGTCAATCGATACAAACTTACCGATTAATACTATACCCCAATGGAGCAGGAATGTCAAGAGCATTTTGCGTTTTTAGAGGAATTCTTTCCCATGGCTGTCAAAGAAAATGCTCCGCAGGCTGGGTGCGCCTGCGGAGCGGGGGGATCAGGTTTCTTTTCCTGCAAACTGGGTCATGTAAAGGCTGTAATAATAGCCCTGCTTTTCCAGAAGTGTCTCGTGGTTGCCGGTCTCCACCACCCGGCCCTGATCCATGACCACGATCAGATCTGCGTCCTGAATGGTGGAGAGTCGGTGGGCGATGATGAGGCTGGTGCGGTTCTTCATCAGCCGTACCATGGCATCCTGGATCTTTTGCTCCGTCCGGGTGTCGATAGAGGAGGTGGCTTCGTCCATAATCAGGATGCGGGGGTCCGCCAGCACGGCTCGGGCGATGTTCAATAGCTGCCGCTGACCGTGGGACAGGGAAGCACCTGCCTGTTTCAGATAGGTTTGGAATTTCTGCGGCAGCCGGGAGATGAAAGAGTAACTGTTGCTCATTTTTGCCGCGGCGATCATCTGCTCATCGCTGGCGGCGGGATCGCTGTACTTGATATTGTTGCCGATGGTATCGGAAAACAGTACCGTGTCCTGCAGGACGATGGCGGTGTTCTGCCGCAGCCAGTCCCGCTTCAAGTCCATAATGTTGTGCCCGTCAATGAGGATCTCCCCGGAGTCCACCGGGTAAAAGCGCATCAAAAGGTTCACGACGGTGGTCTTGCCGCTGCCGGTGGCACCTACCAGGGCGATTTTCTGCCCCGCTTTCACATCCAGATTGAAGTCATACAGCACCTGCTTGTCGGGCAGATAAGAGAAGTTCACATGACGGAAGGAAATGTTTCCCTTGGGATTTTCAATCACTTCCGTACCGCTGTTGTCCTCGTCCGGCTGATCCATCAGGTCAAAGACACGCTCGGCACCTGCGATGGCAGTCTGGATGGTGCCGAATTGCTGGGCAATCTCACTAAGGGGCCGGGAAAACTGCTTGGCATAAAGGATAAAAGCGGAAATGGTGCCAATTTTGATCAGTCCCGTGAAGGCAAAGTAACCGCCGCAGGCCGCTACGATGATGAAGCTCAAATTGGAAAGACAGTCCATAATGGGGCCCATGGAGGAGGAGAGGGTCTCGGCTTTCAGGCTTTCCTTGGTCAGCTTGTCGGAAAGGTCGGAAAATTCCTCCTTTACAGCGCTTTGCTTGTTGTAGGCAACGATGGAGCGGTGTCCTGTGATCATTTCCTCTGCGTGACCGTTCAGCTGTCCCAAAATCCGGGAGCGGCGGCGGTATACATCCCGCATCTTCTTGGACATGAATTTGGTGATGAATAAGGTCAGCAGCACTGTGACCATGGTGATGAGGGTCAGCTGCCAGCATTTCCAGAACATGATGGCAATGGTGCCGATCACGGTGAGCACGCCGGAGATCAGCGCACCCAGACTCTGGGAGATGGTGCTGGAGATGTTTTCCACATCGTTGGTCATGCGGCTCATCACATCACCGCTGGAGTGGCGGTCCAGATAGGGAATGGGGAGATTGTCGATCTTGCGGAACAGGTCATAGCGCATATTTCGGACGATGCTCTGGCTCAAATGCGCCGCAGTCAGGGTCTGCACCAGTGAAAACAGGACATGAAGGGCATACACCAGGGCCAGTTCCAGAAGAATGGTGTGGAAACTGGGCCAGAGCTGCTCCGTGATGGCGTTGATGGCTTCTTCAATCAGGGTGGGGGAGATCAGGGAAGTGCCGGTGACTGCCAGCACTGCACCCACCAGGGCAAGAAGCAATGGGATGGAGCGGGAGAAATATTTCAGCAGCCGCCGGATGGCGGTCTTGGCATCCTTGGGCTTTTCAATAGGGACGGTCATACCGGCGCTCATTTTTCGTCGCAGGGGAACAGTGGGGGGATTGGATGTGGGCGCAGCCATCAGGACACCTCCTTTTTCAGCTGGGAATTGTAGATCTCCTGGTACAGTTCGGAAGTTTGGAGCAGCTCCTCATGGGTGCCACTGGCGGCGATGACACCGCCGTCCAGTACCAGAATACGGTCGGCATTGCGCACCGAAGCGATGCGCTGTGCAATGATGATGGTAGTGGTATCCCGGAAGGCTTCGTGGAAGGCTTTGTGCAGCGCCGCTTCCGTCTTCAAATCCAGAGCACTGCCGGAGTCGTCCAGAATGAGGATCTCCGGCTGCTTCAGCACCGCCCGGGCAACGCTTAGACGCTGCTTTTGCCCGCCGGACAGGGAGTGGCCTCCCTCGGTGACCTGGGTGGCGTAGCCGTCCGTGGTGGCGGCGATGAAGTCAGCTGCCTGGGCGATGGCTGCGGCATGGGAAATTTCCTGATCCGTGGCGTTTTCCTTGCCCCAGGCAATGTTTTCCCGGATGGAGCGGGAGAACAACTCCGGCTTTTGCAATACCGTGCCGATCTTACCACGAAGCTGCTGCAGCGGGTAATCCCGGACATCCAGACCGTCCACCCGGATGCAACCGCTGGTCACATCGTAGAACCGGGGGATTAGGTGGGAAAGGGTGGATTTGCCGCTGCCGGTGGCACCGATGATGGCAAGGGTCTGGCCCTGGGCCACCCGGAAGGAGACATCCTTTAACACGGGGCTGTCCGGGGTATCGGGGTAGGAAAAGCTCACATGGTCAAATTCAATTTCACCAAAGCGATCCTCTGCCGGGGCGGCATTCCCCCCCACAAGACAGGGCTGGGTGTGCAGCACTTCCTTGATCCGCCCCCAGGAAGCACTGGCACGGGTAAAGGTCTGGAAAATATTTGCCATGAATATGACCCGGTTCAGGATCAGTGTCACATAGGTAATGGAAGCCATGGTCTCGCCGGGGGTGATGCTGTCGCCCAGCTTGGCGGCGGCTCCGCTGGCGTACAGCACGCACAGTACGCAGATGTTCATGATGATGTTGACACAGGGATTGAGAAAGGCCAATGTGGTCTGGGCTTTCAGATTGGTGTCGTAGAGGGCATCGTTGGCATCGGAAAAGTGTTCCAGCTCCGCCTGCTCCTTGGTGTAGGCTTTGACAACCCGGGCACCGGCAATGTTTTCCTGCATGATGCTGTTGATCTTATCGATCCGGGCCTGAATGGTCACATACAGGGGCGTGACCTTCTTCAAAAAGAAGATGACGAACCCGGCAAGAAAGGGCAGGGCACAGGCGACGATCAGTGCAAACCGGCTGGATTGGCGGTAGAGCATGACAATGCCGCCGAAGAACATGACGGTGCACCGGACCACGCCCCGGATGGACATACGAACCATGTGCTGCACCTGGGTGATATCGTTGGTGATGCGGGTGATGAGGGAGCCGGTGGAAAGATGGTCATTTTGCTGGAAGGACAGATCCATGATCCTTGAGAACAGGTCTTTCCGAAGATCGTTGCCAAAATTCAGAGCGGCAATGTTGGCGCAAATGCTGCAGCCGATGCCACAGCAGCCGCCAAAGACCAGCAGGGCGAGCATTTTGGCACCGGTTTGCAGGATGACCTCCATGTTGGATACCTGCACGCCATCGTCCACGATGGTCTTCATCATGTCCGGCAGCTTCAGGTCCATGGTGATCTCTCCCAGCATCAGCAGCGGGGCCAACAGGCAGAACAGCCAGTATTTTTTCAGATATTTCAGCAATCCGGCAACCCCCTTTGGATCTGCTCCGAAAGGGAGGTGAGCAGATCAATGATCTCTTTTTTCTTTTCCGGGGTAATGAAGCGGGCGATCTTTTCCTCCGCCTCTTCAATACGGTGGCGGATCTGCCCGGCGCATTGCAGGCCCTTTTCCGTCAGGTAGAGCTTGGTGCAGCGCTGATCCGTTTCGTCCGTCTGTTTTTCTAGGTATCCGGTGAGGATCATTTCCTTGACCGTTTGGTTGACGGAAGAGGTGGTGCTATCCCGAAACTCCGCGATCTCCTTCTGGTTGGCACCGGGGTGCCGGTTCAGGTACATGAGGATCATGCGGTAGGAATCCGGGATGCCGATTTCCTGGGAAATTTTGCGGCGATAAAGGGTCCATTGTTTATTCGTGCGCAGAATGGTGCGCATCAACGGCTCGTCCATGGGTGTCCTCCTGAAATGATTAATTAAGAACTTAATTAAAATAATACGACGGATTTTGGGATTTGTCAAGGGCAGCGGCGCAAAAAAAGTCCCCTCCGAAGAGGGGACGGTTCAAAATCAAGTGGGATCGTAGTTGACGATGATGCCTTCGTCCGTCACGGCGGAGACATTCTTCACCGGGTTGCCAAACACATCCACCTGCACCAGATTGCTGCACTTGGCAAGGGCGTTGATATTGGAAATATTGTTGTATTCCAATGTCACATAGTTCAGCTTGGAAAGGCCGCTCAAGGGGGCGATGGAAGTGAGGGCGTTATGGGAGCCGGTGATGGAAATCAGATGGGACTCCTTGGAGAAGTTGGGCAGAGCAGCCACCTGATTCCGGGAGAAGTTCAACGTTTCCAGCTTGGTCAGGGCGCCTAGCTCCAAAATCGAGGTCAGGTCATTGCTGGAAATGTCCAGGGAAGTCAAATTCTTATAGCCGGCAATGTCCGCAACCGAGGACAGGTCGTTGTTGGAAACATCCAGAACGGACAGCACCTTGGTATCCAGGAATGTGGGGAAGGAAGTCAGCTGGTTGCCGCTGGCCCGGAGAGTGGACAGGGCGCTGCAGGTGGACAGCGGTGCCAGAGAGGTCAGGGAATTGTTGGATACGTTCAGCTGCTCCAGCTTTTTGAGGTTGCTCAATGCGCTGAGATTGCCCAGGGCGTTGTTGCTCAGATCCAGGGCGGTCAGCTCGCTCATAAAGGAAAGGGGCGTCACATCCCGGATGGCATTCCGGCTCAGATCCAGGCTGTTCAGCTTGGAAAGGGTGGAAAGGCCCTCAATATTGGAAAGACCGCAATCCTGCAGCACCAGATTTTCCAGATCCGACAGCTTGCCGATGGCGCTAATGTCCGCCGCGGTGAGGGAGCAGTTGCGGATGTCCAGCGTTCTCAGCTGCCCCAGGGTGGAGAGCTGCTGGATGTTGGGGTCGGCATTTTGGATCACCAGATTCTGTAAATAGGAAAGCTTTCCGATATCGGAATAATCGCTGACCCCTTCTGGAATGGTGAGAGAGGTGATCTGCCACAGGTCACTGGTAAACAGCTGGGCATCCTGACTGACCCCCAGAAGGGTCCGAATGTGGGCATTCAGAACGGGATCGGAAATGCTGACTTCTTCAATGACACCGCCCACGGTATAGCCAAGATAGGCAGGCTCGCTGACAAGACCGTTTTCTCCCACGGCAATGGCCCGAATGGTGGTCTCGCCGCTTGACAGGGTGATCTGGCCGGAATAAGTGTCATGAATAGAGGGGAATGTACCGTCGCTGGTGACATAAAGGGTACTGCCCGGGGCGGATGTCAACTGGATGGTCATGTATTTGCTGTAGAAACCCGGTGTCACAGATGCGGCAGGGGTGGCGGGCCGCAGCGCATCCAGCCGGGATTTGATGGTGGGATCGGAAATGCTGTTGAGCAT
Source organism: uncultured Oscillospiraceae bacterium (assembly GCA_964625045.1). Lineage (GTDB taxonomy): Bacteria > Bacillota > Clostridia > Oscillospirales > Oscillospiraceae > Faecousia. Next base: position 9,005 of record CAZVAB010000001.1, read on the forward strand.
ATTGGCAGCGTCCAGCATTTTGTCCTGCTCCACATAGGTTTTACACAGGGCAATGTAAAGCTCCACGGAGCCGCCGTTTTCAATGGCGTTGGAGAGGGTGACCTCGGCCTTGGTGTAATTGCCGTCCGCTTTGAAACGCTGGGCAAGCTCGATGATCACTTCATCGTCACTGCCGGATTGGAGATAAGCTTGATGATAGAACCAGGTGGCAATGGAGTGGTTGCCGTTTTCCTCAAAATACCGGGCACCTTGCAGGAGGATGTCTTGGGTAAAGCTCCGGTCATATACAAATAAATACCAGATGATGCTGCATACCACCAGCAGGGACAGCAGGATCGGTAGGATTCTTTTCAGGGATCGTTTCATAGGTTTTGCTCCATTTCGAGATTTTCTGACATTATTATACCCATGGTTGGGAAAACTGTCAAGGACTGCCTTCTTTTTCAAAAATGGTTTCGCCCCGATGTGCCAAATGTCATGGATCATCTCTGGTACAATAGATGCAGGAGGGGATACCATGAAACGATCGGTGCAGCAAATCATTGGCGCATTCCTGCTGGGGCTGCTGGTTCCGGGAATGCTGCTGAATATTGGCGCCAGCTTTGGCTATGACGGAGGCGAAAAGCCACAGCAGACACAATCGACGCATCCTGACACGACCATTCCCCCGTCCTGGCGGAGGGAAATATCGGTGGATTTTAACGGAGAAGTGAAGCGGATGGATTTGGAGTCATATCTGGTGGGAGTGGTTTTGGCGGAAATGCCCACATCCTTTGAAGATGCCGCCTTGCAGGCCCAGGCTGTGGTGGCCCGTACTTATGCCCTGAAGCGGCAGCAGCAGCGGGACCATCACAGCGACGGCGCAGTGTGCACGGATCACCGATGCTGCCAGGCATACATTGCGGTAGAGGATTATTTAAACGGAATGGGTTATCAGGAAGATGTGGACAAGGCAAGCCGTGCGGTCCAGGCGACTGCCGGGCAGGTGGTAACCTATGAGAGCGCCTTGATCGAAGCCACCTATTTTTCCTGCTCCGGAGGCAGAACGGAGGATGCCGCAGCGGTTTGGGGCGAGGATTATCCCTATTTGCAGTCGGTTATAAGTCCGGGGGAGGAAAAGGCGGAATACTATGAAGATACCGCCGTATTCACCAAAGAGCAGCTGGAGGAAGCACTGGGACGGCAGCTGTATGGTTCGGCACAGGACTGGATCGGTTGGTGTACCTATACCGTGGGCGGTGGGGTGGACAAGTTCTGCTTTGCCGGGGAGATATATAAAGGCACACAGCTGCGGCAAATACTGGGTCTGCGCTCCACGATGTTCACCATCCGGGCCGTGGAAGATGGGATAGAAGTGACCACCTGCGGAAGCGGCCACCGGGTGGGCATGAGCCAGTGGGGGGCAGAAGCCATGGCGTTGGCAGGCAGTTCTGTGGCTGAGATATTGGCCCACTATTATCCCGGAACAAAATTGGAAACGATGATTTCATCATAGAGAAAGAAAAAAGGAATAGAAAATACTTGCATTTTGCATAAAGGTGTGCTATATTATCAATCCAACTTTGTGCAAATTATGGAGGGATCTATATGATATTATATATTGACGGGAAACCCATCGAACCCCGGCCCAATCAAACGCTGCATGAACTGGTGCGGGAATTGGGATTGGATACCCAGCAATTGTCCACCCGGCCCCTGGCGGCAAAGATCGCCGGTGAGGTCTTTAACCTGAATTATATCCCGGTGCGGGAAAAGGATGCCGCACCGGACCGTCCGTCCATGCGTCGGGCCATGGCTGCGTCCAAGGGCGAAGTGCACCTGCTCCATTATGGCGATGCCATCGGTCAGGAGGTCTATGCCCGCACGGCACAGTATGTGGTCTTTTTGGCCCTGTACCGGCTGTGGCCGAAAGCCAGGGCGAAAATGAACTGCACTGTGGGCCAGGGCCTGTTCATTGCGGTGTACAACTGCCCGGATTTTTCTGTGCGGAAGCTGAAAAACGAAATGCGCGCGCTGGTGGAAATGGACATCCCCCTGTGCCGCCAGCGTTTGACCACGAAGGAAGCCATCCGCCGCTTCCAGGAAGCGGGCCAGGAGGACAAGGCACGGCTGCTGTCCTGGCGGAAGGAAGACTTCTTTGACGAATACATCTATGAGGATTACGGCGACTATTTCTATGGTGAACTGGCACCGTCCACCGGCTATTTGCAGGTGTGGGATATCCAGCAGAAGTCCGGCGGCTTTATGTTCATCTACCCGGATCCCAAGGACCCCGACCAGGTGGCGGACTATGTGGAAAGCCCCCATTTCTTCCAGATGTTCTCGGAAGGTGAAAAGTGGGGCTATCTGATGGACTGCCAAACGGTGGCGGATCTGAATGATCTGGTGGATTCCGGGCGTATCCGGGAGCTGATCCGGGTCAATGAGGCACTCCATGAGAAGAATTACTCCCGAGTGGCGGATATCGTCTGCCAGCGGGGGGCCAAGGCTGTGATGCTGGCAGGCCCCAGCTCTTCCGGCAAGACCACCTCCGCAAACCGACTGGCGACCCAGCTGCGGGTCCATGGCAAGAAGCCCATCCTCATGAGCCTGGATGACTACTATCTGGACCGGGACAAAATCGCCCCCGGCCCGGACGGAAAAGTGGATCTGGAACACATCAATACATTGGACACGGAGCTTTTTGCCCAACAGCTGGCAGCACTGCTGGGGGGCGAAGAGGTGGAGATCCCGGTGTTCAATTTCAAAACCGGCAAACGGGAATGGCGTGGGCACAGGATGAAGATGGATAAGAACACCGTCTTTGTTATTGAGGGCCTGCACGCATTGAATCCCATGATGCTGCCCAAGGGGCTGGATTCCAATCTGGTGTTCCGGCTGTATGTCAGCCCGCTGCTGCCCCTGAACCTGGATGACCATAACCGTATCCCCACCTCTTACCTGCGGCTGCTGCGGCGGATCGTCCGGGACTATGAAAGCCGGGGAACCTCTGTCCAGCGGACGCTGGATATGTGGAGCTCTGTCCGCCGGGGCGAGGAACGCTGGATCTTCCCCTATCAGGAAAATGCGGATGTGATCTTCAACAGCTCCACCCTCTACGAGCTGGCTGTGCTGAAAAAGCATATTTTCCCGCTGCTGACCGCAGTAGAGCCGGAGGATGACTGCTATGACGAGGTGCGTGCCATCGTCAAGGTGCTCAATTTCGTCCAGGAGGCGGATGTGGATGATGAGATCCCGCCCACCAGCCTGATCCGGGAGTTCATCGGCGGCAATACCTTTTATCTGTAAAAAAGACCACCTCTTTGCGTGCGGTGCAAAGAGGTGGTTTTCTTAATGGCTGCCGGATTTGTGGATGTGGGTGCGGGAGAGCTGATCCATGGACTCCTCATATTGGGAATTGGCAAGAGCAGTGTAGAGAATGTCGATGATGTTCAGCTGGGAGATGCGGGAGGACATGGCACCGCTGCGGAAAATGGATTCGTTGGCGGTGGTGTAGAGCATCTGGTCGGCAAGCTCCGAAACAGGCGTGGTGACGCACCGGGTGATGGCGATGATGGGCGTGCCGCTGTCTTTCATGGCTTTCATGCACTCGATGACCTCGGCGGTGTTGCCGGAATAGGAAATGACGATGCCAAGATCCTTTTCCCCGGCGTTCCGGGCCTGAACCAGCTGGGAGTGCCAGTCTTCGTTGATGACGCATAATTTATTCAGCCGCAGCAGCTTCAAATACAGATCCTTGGCGGCGATGAGGGAAGCACCCAGGCCAAACAGATAGATGCACCGGGCCTTGCGGATCAGCCACAGGCATTCCTGAAGGGTCTGGACATCAATGAGGTTTTTGGTGTCCTCCAGAGACATGATGTTTTTGTGGGTGATCTTTTCGATGATCGCTTCCAGACTGTCCGAGCGGCTCAGTTCCTGCTGATCTTCCAGCTTGCTTTGCTGCCGGACGGCAAGCTCGTAGGTGATGGTGCGGCGGAAATCCTTGAACCCCTCAAAGCCAAGGCGGTGACACAGACGGACCACGGAGGAGGAAGAGGAGAAAGTCTGCTTCGCCAGCTCATGGATGCTCAAATCCATGGCGGTTTGGGGATCTGCCAGTATAAATGCCGCAATGTCCCGCTCCGTGTCGCTTAACGATCCCATGGACTCCCGCAAAAGCAGCAATGCGCTTTTCATGTTGCATCAAACCTTTCTGTTTATGTGGCTTTAGTATAGCGAAAGCTGGCAAAAGTGTCAAGCGGGAATGTGCAATATGCACAAAATTCGATGGCGACTTTCTAACAATTCCAGAATTTCTGCGTAGGCATTGGGCTTTTCACCGGAACGTGAAACAAAGTTTCGTAATCACAAACCTTTGTTGACACATCGTGACTTTTTGTGTATCATAAATGTGAAACTAATGCAAAGGAGTTTGCTTTTATGAGTTTGAATTTGAGCAATATGTCCACCGAGACCCGGAATCAGAACACCATGGAACTGGATACCATGTCCGCTCTGGAGATCGTCACCGTGATGAACCGGGAGGATACCAAAATCCCCCAGGCCATTGAACCGGCACTTCCGGCCATTGCCCAGTGTGTGGAATGGACCACGGCATCTGTGGAAGCGGGTGCCCGGATCATTTACATGGGCGCAGGCACCAGCGGCCGTCTGGGCGTGCTGGATGCTGTGGAATGTCCTCCTACCTTCGGCGTTTCTCCCGATGTAGTGGTTGGTCTGATTGCCGGCGGAGAGCGTGCTTTCGTCAAGGCAGTGGAAGGCGCAGAAGACAGCCGTGAGCTGGGTAGGGAAGATCTGGTGAATCTCCATCTGACCGAGAAGGATACCGTTGTTGGTATCGCCGCATCCGGCCGCACCCCCTATGTGCTGGGCGGTCTTGCCTACGCAAAGGATGTGGGCTGCCACACCGTCGCTATTTCCTGCAACCCCGGCTCCCAGGTGGGTCAGGCCGCCGAACTGGCCATTGAGGTTGTCCCCGGCCCCGAGGTGCTCACTGGCTCCACCCGGCTGAAATCCGGCACCTGCCAGAAGCTGATCTTGAACATGATCTCCACCGCTACCATGGTCCGCTGCGGCAAGGCCTACCAGAATCTGATGGTGGACGTGATGCAGACCAACGAAAAGCTGGTGGTCCGCGCCCAGAACATCGTAATGGAAGCCACCGGCTGCGACCGGGAGACGGCGGCTGAAAAGATCGCCATTGCCAGCGGCAGCGCAAAGGTCGCTATCACTATGATCCTGGCTGACTGCTCTCTGGAAGAAGCAAAGGCAAGACTGGACAGCGCCAAGGGCCATGTCCGGGAAGCCATCCGTTAATTTTGTACATTGGCAGTCGCAGACTGCTTTGTAAAAGAACCGTATTATCATAAATGAGGTGTTAACATGACCAATCAAGAACTCTCCCTCAAGATCCTGGAGCTGGTGGGCGGCAAGGAAAACGTCACCGCAGCTACCAACTGCATGACCCGTCTGCGTGTCAATCTGAAGGATTACTCCAAGGCTGACATCGAAGGCCTGAAGAAGACCGAAGGCGTGCTGCAGGTCATCGAAATGGACAATCTCCATGTTGTCCTGGGCCCCGGCAAGGCAAAGAAGGTCACCGACCTGTTCAAGGAAGCCTGCGGTCTGGTGGGCGGCGCTCCCTCCACCGACAAGAACTGGCAGGATAACAAGGCTGCTGTGAAGGCAGGCCAGAAGCAGGGCAAGGTCAAGACTGTCCTGAAGACCGTTGGCGACATCTTCGTTCCCCTGATCCCCGGCGTTATCGCGGCAGGCCTGTGCTCCGGTATCGCAACTCTGATCACCCAGGCTGTTCCCGGCTATGCGGACATCAAGTGGCTGTATATCCTGCATCAGTTCCTGACCATGATCAATACTGCGTTCATGACCTACATCACCGCATGGGCTGGCTACCGTGCCGCTGAAAAGTTCGGCGCAACTCCCATCCTGGGCGGTATGCTGGGTATGATTACTTCCCTGGCAAACATCAATAACATCGCACCTCTGGTTGGTATGTGGGTGGAAGAAGGCGGCGACGCTCTGAACGCAGTTCTGCGCGCTGGCCGTGGCGGCGTTCTGGCTGTCATCCTGGGCGTTTACCTGCTGTCCAAGGTGGAGAAGTTCGTCCGCTCCAAGATGCCCGACGCACTGGACATCGTTGTTTCTCCCATCATCATCATGTTCGTCTGCGTGATCCCCTATGTTCTGGTCATCATGCCCATCACCGGCATCATCTCCAACGCACTGGTTTCCGTCGTTGGCGCTGTGTGTATGTCTGAGAACATCTTCGTCCGTATGATCGCTGGTTTCCTGGCCTCCTTCCTGTTCCTGCCTCTGGTGGCAATGGGTATGCACCACGGTCTGGTTGCTCTGTACACCGTTCAGCTGGAAACCATCGGCTTTGTTACCCTGTACCCCGCTCTGGCTATGGCTGGCGCAGGTCAGGTGGGCGCTGCCATAGCCATCTGGCTGAAGGCAAAGAAGACTGGCAACAAGCGCATGATGAGCGTCATCGGCGGTGCTCTGCCCGCAGGCGTTCTGGGCGTTGGCGAGCCTCTGATCTACGGCGTTACCCTGCCCATGGGCAAGCCCTTCATCACCGCAGGTCTGGGCGCTGGCTTCGGCGGCGCATTCTGTATGGCAATGAAGGTCGCCGCTACCACTTGGGGACCCTCCGGTGTCCTGGCTCTGCCCATCATGGTCGCCGGCGGTCACTCCGCTATCATTACCATGATCTGCTATGCCGTTGGCCTGGTCATCTCCTACATCATGGGCTTCATCATCACTCACTTCACGCTGAAGGATAGCGACGTTGCAGCTGCATAATCGAGTTTTCGGATACTCCCTGTACCTGTCCACCTTTGCTGACCAGTGGCCCACACTGGCCGGCAGGGCAGGGACAGGGGTTCCTGTTTTTCTGTCACTGCACATCAGCGAGGAATTTGACGAAAGCTATTGCCAGCGGGCACGGCAAGCCTGCGGCTTGCTGAATAAAAAGGGTTTTCGGATCATTGCGGATGTGTCGGTGAAGACACTGGCCCAATTTGGCTGCGGCGATCTTTGTGATTTGGCGCAGGAACTGGGGCTGTGGGCGGTGCGCATCGATTACGGTTTCTCCCCGCAGGAGATCGGGGAGATCGGAAAACGAATGCCCATCGTCTTAAATGCGTCCACCACCACGGAAGAGGACGCAAAAAGCATTGCGGCTTCTTGCAAAGAGGTCTATGCCATGCACAATTTCTACCCCAGGCCGGAAACGGGCCTGGATGAAGCACTGCTGGCGCACACTACAAAGATGCTCCAAAGGGCTGGATTGAAGGTCCTGGCCTTTATTCCGGGGGATGAAAATTTCCGGGGCCCGGTGTTTGAGGGGCTGCCGACTTTGGAAGCACACCGAAAGGTGCGGCCCAGTGCCGCATTTGTGGATCTGTGCCAGCGGTTTGATATGGATGGCGTGTTTGTGGGAGACCCCGGCTTGAGCGGGAAAGAAGCCCAGCGCATTGAACTGTATTGCGGGGAAAAGGTGATCCCCATCCCTGTGGAATTGGCCCCGGAATGGGCGCACCTGTATGATGTGGACTTTACCTGCCGGGTGGATTCCCCCCAGTGGATGATCCGCTTTAAAGAATCCCGGGAGTATTCCTGTAAGGGTGCGGCTGTCAAGCCGGATAACTGCGCTGAGCGCCGGCGGGGCAGCATCACCGTGGACAATGAAAAATATGGACGCTACACAGGGGAGATCCAGCTGCTGCGGCAGGATTTTCCCCGGGATGACCGGGTCAACGTTATTGGTACGGTCAAGCAGGAGGATATGCTGCTGTGCGACCTGGTTCGCCGGGGGCAGAAGTTCCGCCTGGTGCGGCCTTAAAAGCATGATGAAACCCTTTCGCTGATCTTTCGGCGAAAGGGTTTTGCGCATTTTGGGAAAAATGGGGATGAATGGGCAGATACGGGATGAAATACTTGCGCAGTGGGAAAATTAGTGTTATAATACAATCAATTAATATGGGTAAGTGTTGAACAAGGAGCCATTATGGGACAACCGCAATATCGCCTGGAGGGCATCGTCCATACCCGCAACGAGGGTATGGAGGATTTTGAAGGCCCGCTGGATGTTATTTTTCTGCTTTTGAGCAAGAATAAAATTGAAATACAGGATGTGTCCATCACCGCTATTTTGGAGCAGTACACGGCGTATCTGGAAGAAATGAAGCGGCTGGATATGGAGATCGCCAGTGAATTTATCACCATGGCATCCCACCTGATGCTGATCAAGACCAAAATGCTGCTTTCCGCTGCCGAGCAGGCTGAAGCGGAAAGTGAACTGGATCAGCTGCGCCAATCCCTGCTGGAGCGCCAGCGCCAGGAGGCCATTGAGCAGATCCGTACCGCCGTCACCTGGCTGGAACCCAGAAACGAGATCGGCCGGTGTCTGTTTACCAAGGAGCCGGAACCGCTACGCCGTGCCCAGGGATATCGGTATCAGCACGATGTGAAGGATCTTTTGCGGGCGCTGGATGTGATCGCGGAGCGAAACCAGCAGCGGCTGCCGCCGCCAACGGTGAACTTCAAGGGCATCGTGGGCAAGGAACCCTATCCTGTGTCCCGAAAGACCGGGGAATTGCTGCGGCATTTGCTGCTGCGGGGAGTGGAGAAGCTGAAAAATCTTTTCAAGGGAAACCGCTCCCGGTCGGAGATCGTGGCGACTTTTATTTCCATTTTGGATATGTGTAAGAACAATACTGTCACCTTGGAGGGTGATGTGAACGGTGAAAACCCGGATGTGCGGCTGATCGACCGGGACGCACTGGCGCAGAAGGAGGATACTTAATGGAAGAAACACAATTGCAGCGGGCCATTGAGGCCATCCTCTTTGCCGCCGGTGAGCGGGTGGAGCTGTCCCGCCTGGTCATGGCGCTGGAAACCGACGAACGGGAGGTTGCCGCTGCGGCGGACAAGCTGATGGATGAACTGGCCTTTGACCGCCGGGGCATTCGGATACTGAAGCTGGAAAAGGGCTATCAGATGGTGTCCTCCGGCGAAATGGCGGATTTCGTCACCAGAGCGCTGGAGACCCGGAAGCCCCCAAAGCTGTCCGCATCCCAGCTGGAAGCGCTGACCATCGTTGCCTATTATCAGCCAGCGACTAAGGCCATGGTGGAGCAGATCCGTGGCGTGGACAGTTCTTATTCTATTTCGGCGCTGCTGAATAAGAAACTCATTGAGGAGGCCGGGCGGCTGAATGTTCCGGGACGTCCCATCCAGTACAAGACCACCTCGGATTTTCTCAAGACTTTCGGCATATCCTCTCTGGAAGAACTGCCACCCATTGAAAAAGTCAATTTCGGGGAACCTGTGGAAGTGGTGGAGCAGACCCAGATCCAGGAGCCTGCCCCGGAGGGAGCCTGATGGGCTGGCTCATTGGGGCGCTGATTCTGTTCGGCCTGGCGTGGCTTCCTTTGGGGGTGCGGTGCCGCTATGATGCGCAAGGCCCCTTTGCCTGGCTACTCATTGGCCCGGTGCGCATTCGCCTGTATCCCACCAAGGGGAAGAAAAAAGCGAAAAAACCGGAAGAAAAGCCCAAGGAAAAAAAGCAGCCTGCCCAGAAGAAACCCGGCACTACAGAACCGGAGAAAGAGGGCGGAAGCCTGCGGGATTTTCTGCCGCTGTTGCAGGTGGCAAAGGATTTTTGGGGGGATCTTCACCGGAAGCTTCGGGTGAACCGACTGGAAATGACACTGACCATGGCGGGGGAGGATCCCTGCGACCTGGCGGTGAATTACGGCAGAGCCTGGGCGGCGGTGGGAAGCATCCTGCCCCAACTGGAGCGGCTGTTCGTGATCAAAAAGAAGCAGGTCCGTGTGAACTGCGATTTCGTGGGCGTGGAGACGACATTTTTTCTCCGAATGGATCTGACGCTCACAGTATGGCGTATGCTCTCCCTGGCGGTGCCCCACGGTGTGCGGGCCCTGAGGGAATATCTTAAAATCAACAATCAGAAAAAAGGCGGTGCGGTAAAATGAGCAAGAACATTCCTGAAATGCTTGAAAATACCATTGCAAAGATCCGTGAAATGGTGGATGTCAATTCTGTCATTGGCGATCCCATTACAGCGGGCGGTGTGACCATCATCCCTGTGTCCAAGGTCAGCGTTGGCTTTGGCGGCGGCGGTTCCGACTATGTGTCCAAGAACCTTAACAAGCAGGAAAATCCCTTTGGCGGCGGAGCAGGCGGCGGTGTGAAGGTGATCCCGGTGGCGTTTTTGATCATCAAGGACGGCAATGTGCGGATGCTCCCTGTGGCGGCTCCTGCCAACACCACGGCGGACCGCCTGGTGGAAATGATCCCGGATACCCTGGATAAGGTTTCCGCATTTATCGATACCCACACCAAAAAGTCCGAAGAATAATTTTTTCGCACTGGGGAAAACTGTCCCCGGGTGAGAAAAATGAAACGATTTTTTGCCGGGACGGCGGCTGTTGCGGCTGCCGTCCTGTTTTTAAGCCTGCCGTGCGGCGCAGTTTCGGCCCAGAAGGCCATTTTGCTGGATGCCCAGACCGGGCGGGTGCTGTATGAGAAGGATGCGAACAGCCGCAGCCTGATCGCCAGCACCACCAAAATCATGACGGCGCTGGTGGTGTGTGAGCACTGCAATGTGCTGGACCGGATGCGTATTCCAAAGGAAGCAGTGGGCATTGAAGGCTCGTCCATGTACCTGAAAGAGGGGGAAGTGCTGACCCTGCAGGAGCTGCTGTACGGCCTGATGCTCCATTCCGGCAATGATGCGGCAGTGGCGCTGGCCATTCACTGCGCCGGTACGGTGGAGGGCTTTGCCGGGATGATGAACGATCAGGCCCGGCAGCTGGGACTGACAGGCACGCATTTTGAAAATCCCCATGGTCTGGACAGCCCCGGTCATTATTCCACCGCCCGGGATCTGGCAGTCCTGGCGGCTTATGCCATGAAAAACCCCATTTTTTACCAGACGGTTTCCACGAAAAATGTCCGGGTGGGGGCCAGAAGCCTGCAAAATCACAACAAGCTGCTGTGGCGGGTTGATGGTGTGGACGGTGTCAAGACCGGCTTTACCAAGCAGGCGGGGCGTCTGCTGGTGTCCAGCGCCACCCGGGAAGGGCGGCGGCTCATCTGCGTGACCATCAACGATGGAAATGACTGGGCGGACCACGAAGCACTTCTGGAAAAGGGCTTTGGGGCATACACCATGGAAAACATCATCGTCAGCGGCACGGTATTGGGAGAAACGACGATTTTCAGCGGCAGCAGTGAAAAGGTTCCTTTGATTGCGGCGGAGCGTTTTTCTTTCCCGCTGGCGGCGGGGGAAAAGCCGGAGATCATTTTGTCCGCGCCGAACTTTGCCTATGCTCCGGTGGTTAAGGGAAAGGCGGCTGGCTATGCCTATGTGTGCATTGGGCAGGAGGTGGCGGGGAAAGTGCGCCTTGTGTACGGTGCCACGGTGGAACAGAAAAAAGCAGAAGAAAAGCGCCATTTTTGGAGTGGCTGGTTTGGAGATAAACAATGAAAGACAGACTTCAAAAGATCCTTTCCGCCCGGGGGCTTGCCTCCCGGCGGAAAGCGGAAGAATGGATCGCCGCCGGGCGGGTGCAGGTCAATGGCCAGACGGCAGCGCTGGGTGACAGCGCCGACCCGGAGCTGGACGAGATCCTGTTGGACGGCAAGCCCTTGCCGGAACAGCAGGGGTATGTGTACATCATGCTCAATAAGCCCCGGGGGTTCGTTACCACCCTTTCCGACGAGAAGGGCAGGGAAAATGTTTCCCAGCTGGTGGCGGACTGCGGTGCCCGGGTCTATCCCGTGGGCCGGCTGGATATGGACTCGGAGGGGCTGCTGCTTCTAACCAACGACGGAGCGTTTGCCAACCGCCTGATGCACCCCAAGCATGAGGTGAACAAGACCTATCAGGTGACGGTGCGGGGCTACCACGAGGCAGCGCTGGCGTTGCTGCGCCGCCCCGTTGAGCTGGACGGTTACCGGATCAGGGAGCCACAGGTGAAGCTGCTGCGCAGTGACGGAGACCGGGCGAAGATCCTTGTGACCATCCATGAGGGACGAAACCGTCAGGTACGCCGGATGTGTGATGCGGCGGGGATGAAGGTAGTGCGGCTGCGGCGTGTTTCGGAGGGGAAACTCCAATTGGGAAATCTGCCTCTGGGAAAATGGCGGCATTTAACGGAAGAAGAACTGGCGGGACTGAAATAAGTCCCGCCTTTTGCGATTTTCCTTGCATATCTCTTGCAAATCTCTTTGGCGTTTGGTATGATATCCATAGAAATTTTGGAAAAAAGGGGAGCGCAGGGAATATGCGTAATGATGTTCTTTCAGATTTGCAGGCAAAGATGAGCAGCTTCTCCAAGGGACAGCGGCGCATCGCCCAGTACATTTTGGAGTCTTATGACAAGGCGGCCTTTATGACAGCCAGCCGCCTTGGGAAAACCGTGGGAGTGTCCGAGTCCACAGTGGTCCGTTTTGCGGTGGAACTGGGCTATGAGGGCTATCCCAGTATGCAAAAATCCATGCAGGAAATGGTGGTCAACCGGCTGACCTCGGTGCAGCGCATCGAGGTGACCAATGACCGTCTGGGGGATCAGGATGTGCTGTCCATGGTCTTGCAGGCGGATACGGAGAAATTGCGCCAGACCGGGGAGACTGTTGACCGGGCGGCCTTTGACGCAGCGGTGCGGGCAGTGCTGGATGCCCAGCGGGTGTACATTTTGGGTGTTCGCTCGGCAGCACCCCTGGCAAACTTTTTGGGATATTACCTGAACTATATGTTCCAGAATGTCCATATCGTCACCGCTTCCGGCACCAGTGAAATGTTTGAGCAGATCGTGGGCATGAACAGCCGGGATGCGGTCATCGCTTTCAGTTTCCCCCGGTATTCTGCCACCACGGCAAAAGCCGCCCAGTATTGCCGCAGCACCGGCGCAACGGTCATCGGCATCACGGACAGCAAATTATCCCCCCTGGGGGAGTGCAGCGACCATGTCCTCGCCGCCAAGAGCGGTATGGTGTCGCTGGTGGACTCGCTGGTTGCGCCCATGAGCGTGGTCAATGCCCTGATCGTTGCCATTGCGGCGAAGAAGGAGCAGGAGCTTTCCAGAACATTCCGGGAATTGGAAGGGCTGTGGGAAGCGTATCATATTTACGAAAAACAGGATGTAAGCCATGAAAAATGATGTGATCGTCATTGGCGGCGGCCCAGCCGGGATGTTCGCTGCCATTACTGCCGCAAAAAACGGTGCGCGGGTGCTGCTTTTGGAGCAGAATGACCGCCTGGGTAAAAAACTGCTCATCACGGGCAAGGGCCGCTGCAATGTGACCAACGACTGCGACGAGCAGGAAGTGATGAAAAATATCCCCCGGAACGGACGGTTCCTGTTCAGCGCGCTTGCGGCGTTTTCACCCAGATCCGCTATGGACTTTTTCGAAAAGGCCGGATGCCCGCTGAAAACGGAGCGGGGCAACCGGGTCTTCCCGGTGTCCGACAAGTCTTTTTCTGTGCTGGACGCACTGAAAAATGAAATGCGCCGCCATCATGTGACCATCCGCAATCAGCGGGTGAAGGAGATCTTGGTGCGTGACGGTGCGGTGTCCGGCGTGGATGCCGACGGTGGAGTGTACGAAGCGGAGCAGGTCATTTTGGCCACCGGCGGTGTCAGCTATCCCACCACCGGTTCTACGGGAGATGGGTACGCCATGGCGGAAAAGCTGGGGCATACCATCGTATCGCCGGAAGGAAGCCTGGTGCCACTGGAAATTGCGGGGCAGGATTGCCCGGATATGCAGGGGTTGAGCCTGCGCAATGTGGCGGTGAAGCTGGTGAACGAAAAGGGGAAAGTGCTCTTTAAGGACTTTGGGGAAATGCTCTTTACCCATTTCGGTGTTTCCGGCCCCACGGTTCTGTCCGCCAGCGCCCATTTGAAAGGAGGCTGCCGTTTGATTTTGGATCTGAAGCCCGCATTGGAGGACAGCAAGCTGGATGCGCGCCTTCTGCGGGATCTGGAACTATACCAGAACCGCTCCATGGAGAATGCCCTGACGGATCTGCTGCCCAGAAGCATGATCCCGGTGGTACTGCGGCGGCTGGGAATCGACCCTTCCATGCAGGCCAATTCCCTGACCCGGCAGCAGCGCCGGGCCATGGTGGAGCTACTCAAGGCATTCCCGCTGGAGATCACCGGCAAGCGCCCGGTGGCGGAGGCCATCATCACCTCCGGTGGTGTTAAGACCGGGGAGATCGACCCTAAGACCATGGAGTCGAAAAAGGTGCCGGGGCTGTATTTTGCCGGGGAGATCATCGACTGCGATGCCTACACCGGCGGCTTCAATTTGCAGATCGCCTGGGCAACGGCCTATGCCGCCGGTATGGCGGTGAGCACCGGGGTATAAAAATCAATCATTGACAAATCATCGTTCATGTAATAAAATATCCAGAGAAACCCCTAAAGATTATGGAGGGATAGAAATGTACGAGAAACTGGTTTCCTATGCGGCAAAGCAGCTGGAGATCGATCCTTCTGAGATCACTCCCGAAAGCAGCTTTGAGAGCCTGGGCATCGACTCCCTGGACATCGTTGAGATGATCATGGATCTGGAGTCCGAGCTGGGCGTGGAGCTGGATCTGGAAGATCAGAAGATCGCCACTTTTGGTGAGCTGGCATCTTTCATCGATTCCCAGGTCAATGGATAATTAACAAAATAAACCTTGTTGTGGCTGACCGGCTTATAACAAGGTCGCACTAGTCGGGGAGATAGCGGTGCCCTTTACCTGCAATCCGCTATAGCAGGGATGAATTCCCACACCCGGGCCTGCTAGAGTACCGTCCGGCCGTTGTAAGCGGTGTTGAAGAACCGGTCTTGCGCAACGGAATCCCGTGAACCATGTCAGGTGGGGAACCAAGCAGCATTAAGCGGATCGTTCCGTGTGCCGCGGGGTTGCCGTTTCTGAGCTGGCTGCAACGATACCGGGTATTCGGCAGGTTCAAATGTGGGTGTGCGATCTTGTTATGAGCCGGTCTGTCTTTTTAGGAATGTAACGAAAGAGGGAGCTTTTATGTCCGCTTACCAAGCATTATATCGGAAATATCGCCCCCAGACTTTTGACGATGTGGTGGGGCAGCAGGCAGTGACCCAGACCCTCAAGACCCAGTTGGGCAGCGGTAAAATGAGCCATGCCTACCTTTTTACCGGGTCCCGGGGCACGGGTAAGACCAGCTGTGCGAAGATCTTGTCCAAGGCTGTCAACTGCCTGGACCCTCAGGATGGCAATCCCTGCAACCGCTGCGCCGCCTGCCAGGCCATCGATTCCGGTGCCTGTATGGATGTGCTGGAAATCGATGCCGCCTCCAACAACGGCGTTGACAATGTCCGTGATCTGCGGGATGATGCCATTTACAGCCCCTCCCAGGTGAAGATGCGTGTGTACATCATCGACGAGGTGCACATGCTGTCCATTTCGGCGTTCAATGCTCTGCTGAAGATCATTGAAGAGCCGCCGGAGCATTTGCTTTTCGTCCTGGCGACCACGGAGCTGCACAAAGTTCCCGCAACCATCCTGTCCCGGTGCCAGCGCTTTTCCTTTCGGCGGATATCCCAGGAGGATATCGCTGCCCGGCTGCAATATGTTGCCTATCAGGAGAACATCGATTTGGATGACAGCGCCGCCCGGGTCCTCGCCAGAATGGCGGACGGCGGTATGCGTGACGGATTGAGCCTGCTGGATCAGTGCGCTTCCGCAACGGTGGGAGAGCTGACCGCAGAGCGGGTGTATGCCTGCCTGGGCATTGCTGGCGAGCGCAAGTGCGCCGAGCTTATGGGCCATATTGCCGCCCATGATACCCGCAAGGCACTGGAACTTTTCAACAGGCTCTATGCCGACGGCAAGGAGATGGGGGCACTGCTGGATGAACTGGCCTGCCTGACCCGGGATCTTCTGGTGCTCAAGACCGCACCGGAAGCGGGGATCACCATGCTGTCCGGCGTTGCGTCGGATGCGGAAGCCAAGTCGCTTTGTCAGGCCTTTTCTGGTGGAGAACTGGTGCGGATGATGGAAAGTCTGGAAACCACTATGTCCGGCTTTACCCGCAGCGCCAGCCGGCGCATGGACGCGGAGCTTTGCATCATTCGGCTGTGCCAGCCGGAATTGCAGCTGGATGCCGCCAGTCTCAATGCCCGGCTGACCCGGATGGAGGAACAGCTGAAATCCGGCAATTTTGTGGTGGCCAGTGCCCCAACAAAGGCTGCGGCCGTACAGCCCCGGGAGGAAGAGGAGGATGAGCGTCCTCCCATGCCGGATGATCTGGATGCGCACCCGGACCCCAACGAGCCGGTCACCCCGGTGGCGGACAATACCCCCGTGGGCTTCTGGGCGGAGCTGGTCAGCGGCATCAAGCAGGAGCTGAAACCGCCCCTGGTGGGCTTTTTCGGAACCTCTGAAAATGCCCCGGTGCGTGGTATTCTTCGTGGGAACCGGGTGATCCTGCGCTGTACCAACAGCTTCACCATGGAGATGGTGAATAAGCCGGAAATTCTGGAACTGGTGTCCCGGAAAGCATCCGTGATGCTCAATGAAAAAGTGACAGCAGCGGTGGAGGATGCCTCTGCCGCCCCACAAACAAACGCAAAATTGGAGCGGCTGATGGATTTTGGCCGTGCCCATAGCGATATCGTGAAAATCAAGGAAAATTAAGGAGAAATTGAAATGGCGAAGAATGGTTTCCGGGGTATGCCCGGTGGTATGAATCAGGCTGCAATGATGAAGCAGGCCCAGAAGATGCAGCAGGAGCTGCTGCGGATGCAGGAGGAGCAGGAGAGCAAGACCTACACCGCAGCCGCAGGCGGCGGCATGGTGTCCGCTACCGTCAACGGCAAGCACGAACTGCTGAATTTGGAGATCAAGCCCGAGGCTGTGGATCCTGATGATGTGGAGATGCTCCAGGATATGGTCATCGCCGCTGTGAACGAGGCCATGCGTGCTGCCGATGCCGATGCCCAGAACAATATGTCCCGCTTGACCGGCGGCCTGAACCTGGGCGGCCTGTTCTAAGGAGGAGCCATGCAGTTTTTTCCTGCGGCGCTGCAGGAGCTTGCGGACCAGTTCGCCCGGCTTCCGGGCATCGGCGGCAAGACCGCACAGCGCCTGGCTTTTCATGTGTTGGAGCTGCCATTGGAGGATGCCAAGAGCTTTGCCGATGCCATCATGGCGGCAAAGGAGAGCGTGCATACCTGCCCCATCTGCCAGAATTTGACGGATCGGGAGATTTGCCCCATTTGCGGCAATGAGATGCGTGACCGGGCGACCATCTGCGTGGTGGCAGAGCCCAAGGATGTGATTGCTATGGAGCGCAGCCGGGAGTATAACGGCGTGTACCATGTACTGCACGGCGTGATTTCCCCCTTGAACCATGTGACCCAGGATGATATCCGTATCAAAGAACTTTTGATGCGGGTGGGTTCTGGGGATGTTCGGGAGGTCATCATGGCCACAAACCCCGATACCGAGGGCGAAGCTACAGCCATGTATATTTCCCGGCTCCTGCGGCCCATGGAAGTCAAGGTGACCCGCCTTGCCTATGGCGTGCCCGTGGGAAGCCAGCTGGAATATGCGGACGAGGTGACGCTGTCCCGTGCCCTGGAGGGCAGACAAGAGATTTAAGGAAAGAGCCTGCCTGCGCAGGCTCTTTTTCGTATCTTGCTATTTTCCGTTTTTTTCGGTATAATATGGCCCATGGAGGCGACCTTATGAAAAGAAACAACCAAGCATTTCAAATGGCCTTTGGCGGCGTGATGGCGGCCCTGGCGGTGGTCATCATGGCGATGGGCGGCCTGATCCCGGTGGCGACCTTTGTCTGCCCCATGGTATGTATGCTGATCTTGACACTGGTGCTGAAACAGTGCGGTAGGCGGACTACCTGGGCCTGGTATGGTGCGGTGGCTATTTTGTCATTGCTCCTGGGGCCGGATAAGGAAGCCGCGGCGGTGTTCCTGTTTTTGGGCTACTATCCCATCATCAAGCCCAAATTTGACAGTGTGAAATTTGGCTGGGTGCTGAAATTGCTGTTTTTTAACGCTGCCATCGCTGTGATGTATGTTATCCTGCTGTGCCTGGTGGGGCTGGAGCAGGTGGTGAAAGATTATGAAGAACTGGGCAAGGCGCTGACCGCTTTGATGGTCCTGATGGGCAATGTGACGTTCCTCCTGCTGGACCGGCTGCTTTCCATGCGTTTTCAGGTGAAATGATGGAGAAAAAGTGGAATTTATACATCCTGCGCTGTGGGGACGGAAGCCTGTATACCGGCATTGCAGTGGACGTGGAGCGACGGCTTCAAATGCACCGCAGCGGCAAAGGCGCAAAGTACACCAGAGGCCGCGGGCCCTTGGAACTGGTTTACCGGGAGGAATGTGAAGATCATTCTACGGCGCTGAAGCGGGAGCTTGCGGTGAAAGCCCTGACAAAAGAAGAAAAAGAAAACTTGATCGGTAAAAAATGACCGGGTGTGCACTTTATGTGCACACCCGGTATTTTGTTACAGTTCTTCACTTACTGCCAGCAGGAGAATACCCACAATGACTACCGCAATAAAAGCGTACGTTTTCTTGCTGAGTTTTTCTTTCAGGAAAATGCGGGAAAGCAGCAGGGAGACAATGCACACGGAGGAAATGATGGGTGCGGCAATGGCACCGTTTCCGCTCATGGCATACACATAAGTAAACTGTCCGGCAGTTTCAAAGACAGCGGCAAGGATCTTGTCCTTCTGCTTCGGGATGGGGCCGAACTTCACCTTTTTGGCTTTCATAAACAGGAACAGACCCAAAGCGAACAGGGCAAATGTCAGCTCGTAGCTGGTGTTTGCCACATCTTCCAGTGTCTCTTCCGTAACACCGACCAGAGGCGTGCTGGCAAAATCGTCCAGATAGAAAATATCCAGGAAGCTGCCAAAGGCATCCAGTGTTGCGTAAGCAAAGGGCATACAGAACGCCACAATGGCAAGCTTTTTGCCCAGCCGATGCTTTCTGGGGGCGTCGCCGCTGTTTTCCAGAAATCCCACGCCCAGCACGCCGATGACGATGACAAGGATGGCGGCGATGGACAGGGGAGAAAGGGTTTCTTTCAAAATCAGAACGCACAGCAGGCTGCAAATGGCACCGGAGGTATTCTCAATGGGGTCGGAAATGGACTCCTCCAAAAACCGCATTCCAAAATAGGAAAAGGCCATGGAGACCATGTACAGCAGGGAAACCGGCAGATAATAGATCAGGTTGATGGGTTCATAGTGGATATCCTGTGTCAGCAGGGTAAAGACAGCGTGAAGACCCATCACAGCACCCACGCAGACACAGATTTTCAGGTGGGCGTATTTTTCGTCAGGCTGTGCGCCTTTCTTATAAAACAACTCGGCAGTACCCCATAAAAGGGTGGTTGCGATCGCAAAAAATAACCAAGACATATTTCTTCCCTACCTATTACAATGTGACAAGTCCCGCATCCACCATTTTTTGCAGACTCATGAGAATGCCCAGCTTTGCGTGATACCAGGTCAAGCCGCCCTGGAAATACACGGCGTAGGGAGCACGAATGGGGCCGTCAGCGGACAGTTCGATGGAAGAGCCCTGGATGAAAGCGCCGGCGGCCATGATGACCTGGCTGTCGTAACCGGGCATATCGCCGGGGATGGGAGTGGCGAAGGAGTCCACGGGAGCGGCGGCCTGGATGCCCTTGCAGAATGCGATCATGCCCTTCTCGCTGCCCAGCTCCACTGCCTGGATGATATCGTGGCGGCTTTCTGTGGCATTGGGTACGCAGCGGAAGCCCAGGGGCTGATACAAATTCGCGGCGAAAATGGCACCCTTCTCCGCTCCGGCGACCACCGTGGGGGCCAGGAAGAAGCCCTGGAACAGGGATGTCATCAGGCCCAGGTTCGCACCCACCTCTTTTCCAAGGCCGGGAGCGGACAGGCGGTAAGCGCAGCGGTCAACGCAGGCGGCAGTGCCCGCAATGTAGCCGCCGATGGGAGCCAGACCGCCGCCGGGGTTTTTAATGAGGGAGCCTACGGTCATATCAGCGCCCAC
The DNA here is from genome assembly GCA_964625045.1 of uncultured Oscillospiraceae bacterium. Lineage (GTDB taxonomy): Bacteria > Bacillota > Clostridia > Oscillospirales > Oscillospiraceae > Faecousia. The sequence continues at coordinate 29,114 of CAZVAB010000001.1, forward strand.
ATCGGAAGGCTCGATGATCTCCACAAATTCGCCGTAGCAGTTGTCCACCATTACCAGAACATCGGGCTTGATGTTCTTGCAGAAGGCGATCAGTTCACCGATCTGGGCGACGGAGAAGGTGGGGCGGGTGGCGTAGCCTTTGGAACGCTGGATGGTGATGAGTTTGGTCTTTTCGTTGATGGCGGCACGGATGCCTTCGTAGTCAAATGTACCATTTTCCAGCAGATCCACCTGGCGGTAGGTGACACCGTACTCTGCCAGGGAGCAGGGGCTGGGACGAATGCCGATGACCTCCTGCAAGGTGTCGTAGGGAAGACCCACGGGGGAGAGCAGCTCATCCCCGGGGAGCAGATTGGCACTGAGGGCCACAGTCAGAGCGTGGGTGCCGCAGGTGATCTGGGGGCGCACCAGTGCCGCTTCTGTGTGGAATACATCGGCGTAGACCCGCTCCAGGGTATCGCGGCCCATGTCGTCGTAGCCGTAGCCGGTGGAAGCGGCGAAGCAGGCGGCGGATACATGGTTTTTCTGTAGAGCGGAAAGGACCTTTGCCTGGTTATACTCTGCCACCTGGTCAATGGCGGCAAAGCGCTCTTTCAGTTTTTCAATGGCGGCTTCACCGTAACGGTACACGGCGGGGGAGATACCCATGCCGGAATAAAGGGCTTGTAACTGTTCCATATTCAATCCTCTTTCTTTACATTGTTCAGAATTTTGTCAGCAAGATCATTCAGTGCTTCCGGGCGGGAAATGATCAGCCCCGCATCCGTTTCACCCAGGATCAGCAGGGTATCTCCGGGTTTGATGCCGAACATATCCCGGGCTTCCTTGGGAATGACGATCTGTCCACGGTCACCCACTTTGGCAGTGCCAAGGACACGCCGGGCGTTGGATTTACCTAAAATGTGCTTACCACCAGCCATGGAAGTCTCCTTTCATATTTTTCATACTTTTCATACCTGCATGATTATAACGAAAACCGCCCCGGTTGTCAATACCAATGTCATTAAGTTAATGGTATAATCAGTAAAGTACATTCTTAAACTGTACCCCGTAAAATGGACACAGTAAAAAGTTGACTAATGGTACACGT
>CAZVAB010000002.1:0-26494 GCA_964625045.1 uncultured Oscillospiraceae bacterium
AGCTGGACTCCACATTTCTGTGAAGTCCAGCTTTTCTTAACTTAATGACATTGGTTGTCAATACCGGGGCGGAAAAGTTCTGATGGGTCAGTCGTTTCGGCGGCGGTTGTTTCCGCCGAACAGGATGATCAGCCGCAGCAGCTGGGCAAGGGCCACTGCCAGAGCAGCCACATAGGTCATGGCGGCAGCGGTGAGGGTCTTCCGGGCACCCCGCTGATCTTCTGCCGTGAGCAGCTCGCTGTCCTGGATGGCACGCATGGCCCGGCGGCTGGCGTTGAATTCCACTGGCAGTGTCACCAGCTGGAATACGGCGGACAGGCCGAAACAGGCGATTCCTGCATACACAAAGCCATAGGAAACCGTCTCGCCAAAGCTGAAGATCAGACCAAGCAAAATCAGGGGCATGGCCAGCTTGGAGCCAATGTTGGTGATGGGGATGATGGCGGCACGGAGCTTGATGGGGGCGTAATGCTGGGCGTACTGCACCGCATGGCCCGCTTCGTGGCAGGCAACGCCGATGGCGGCGACGGAAGGGGAGTCGTAAACACTGTCGGACAGGCGGATCACATTGGCCTTGGGGTCATAGTGATCGGTCAGATCGCCGCTGACCCGCTGGATCTGCACTCCGCTGACACCGTTGGCACTGAGCACCCGCTGGGCCGCTTGCGCGCCGGTAAGGCGGCGGGAAGAATAGATCTTGGAATAGCGCTTGAAAGTGGCGTTGACATTGCTGCTGGCGATCATGGCAAAGATCACACAGGGCAGTACCAGAACCAAATAAGTCCAGTCAAAACCGTAAAAATAGGGCATACATTTCTCCTTATCATTCGTTGGGCTCCATGGCATCGTGGAGCGTTTGCGTGATGGCACTCCGGAAAATGGAGTAAGCCTGGCTGTGCAGGGTATTCAGCGCCCCGGCGGATAGATTCACCGGCAGCTGACCGGGCAGAAACAGATCCTGATCGAAGATAAATTTGATCTCCGGGTCGCTCTGACCGCTCCGTTTGACCATGCCGGGGCCTGCGTGGATCTTCACCCGGCAGCCACCACGGATGGCCATTTCCGCATCCACAGAGCTGCGGGTGGTGGCGGCTTCGTTCACATCTTCCTCGCTTAAAATGCCTAAGTAACAGGGGGCGAGCAGCTGAGCAAAGGGGGTGCCTTCCAGTTCCAGCTCCTTGCGGGAGATGAAATTCAGATACCGCAGGCCGATGCGCTCAAAATAGGCGGGCTTGTAGACTTGAATGAAAGCAGCCAGTGGGCTGTCCAGCCGGGCGGCAAAATCCTCCCACCGGGTATAGCGGTTGCAGGCCAGGGAGATGAACTTGCTGGTCAGATTGATTCGCCACGCACCGTCGGCAGAGACGAATTGATGATTGACGGATGGGGACTGCTTTTCAAAGGTCAAATTCCCAGGCACTCCCACCAGCTTTGGTGGAGGCGCTTCCTGCTGGGCGGAATATTGGGGAAAGGCGGCCCGGATGGCCTCCTGAAATTCCACCGGGGGATTGGCGGCAATGGCCAGGATCTCCGGGAAGCGGAGCTGGCAGATCACCTCGCCCAGTTGGTTCTTATGATAAATGCACCGTTGCTCGTGAGAAAACATACGAACCCCTCATTTCTTCTTGCAGTATGGTTATTATACCCGCACTTGGGGAAAAAGGCAAGGCATGGACACAGCCGCACCTTGCCAAAATGTGTAAAGATTTTGTCAATTTTCTGCGAGTAGACGGTTGAGATAGTTCAGCACCCGCTTTTTGTCCCCGGACCAAAGTGGTGCAATGAGATCCTTTTTGGCCCCGTCTCCGGTGATCCGGTGAACCACTACATGGGGCGGCACCAGAGCAAGGCATTCTTTCAAAATACTGCCGTATTCTTCAAGGGACAGACATTCAAACTGCCCCTGTCGGTAGGGCTGCTCCAGAGCTGCCCCTTGGAGCACATGGAGCAGGTGAAATTTGACACCGTCCGTGCCCGCATCCATAACGGCCCGGGTGGTTTCCAGCATCATCTCTTTTGTTTCCCCGGGAAGTCCCAAAATGATGTGCGTGACCACTTCCAGCCCTGCTGCTTTCAAACGCCCCAGGGCATCGAAATAGACGGATGTTTCATAGCCCCGGTTGAAGGAGCGGGCAATCTCGTCATGGACGGTTTGCAGCCCCAATTCCACAGAAATGGGCTTGATCCGGTTCAGACGGGCCAGAAGCGCCACCACATCATCCACCAGACAGTCGGGCCGGGTGCCGATGGCAAGGCCCAGAATATCCTCCGGCTCCATGGCCTGCGTATAAAGCTGCTCCAAGTGAGAAACAGGCCCATAGGTGTTGGTGAAGGACTGGAAATAGGCGATGAACTTACCGTCCTTGATCTTGTGGCGCACCCGCTTTTTGGCCTGCTCCAGCTGGGCTGGGATGCTGCCGCAGGCACGCTCCGCAAACGCCCCGGAGCCGTCCCCGGGGCAGAAGGCGCAGCCGCCGAAACCGGCGGTACCGTCCCGGTTGGGGCAGGTAAAGCCTACGTCGATGGCCAGCTTATACACTTTGCAGCCAAATTTTTGCCGATAATGCTGGGATAGTGTCAAATACATGGAAAAAGCTCCCTTTTTTGCCCATGGCGGGGATTTGTAAGACCATTATACGATACCCGGGAAAAAAAGCAAGATGGGGCTTGAAAAATGTCCATACTCGTAGTACAATAAGGGCGCAGCGTGAATGAATCATGGTATAAGCAAAACTGCGCTTATGCGTGCCCTGTCTGGAGCTTTACGGTGCACGGCTTTACAATTGAATTACACAGAGGCAGTGTGTGCGTAACGGCCAGCTGGTCAGCTGCACTGCTAAACAAGGGAACGAGGTTAAAGGCCTCACATCGAACCGATGCTGTATGCGTTAGGGTCATGTCCGTTGGCGAAAGCCAGTCATTGGGTGCAAACCTGAGAAGGCAGGATATGATCCGCTTGATCCGCGAGTCAGAAGACCTACTGTGTAATGGAAATGTTTTCGAAAACGGTTACGGAGATATTGCGCCCTTTGGGGCAGATATCAGTCGTAGCTGTTTTTTGTTTTGCGGACAGCCGCCGTGTTCCCGGCGGTCAAGATAGATTCCGGCTTATTCGTGGCAAATGTGCGACCTTCCAATGGGAGACACACATTTTTGTTCAGCTGAACAAGGGAACTCCGGTGAAAGACCGGGACACGGCGGCCCGTGCCGCTGTGCTGTAAGCGCAGAGCTTGCCACCTTTCTGTGAAAGCAGGTCATTGGGCAAGGCCTTTGACTATGGCACCGATCTGGACCTGACGGGCATCGTCATCACCCTCAAGTATTCCAATGGCACGACGAAGATCGTTACCCTGGAAGATGTGACCATTACCGGTTACGACAAGAATACCTCCGGCAGCCAGAAGCTGACCCTGACCTATGAATCTGCCACCACGGATCTAACGGTTACGGTCAAGCCCCAGTCCAACAAGATCACAGTCAATATCCAGATCCTGGGCGACAGCGCCCACGGCAAGGATGGCGGCACCCACGGCCTGACCATAGGCGGCTTGACATCCTGGGTGGAAGAAATCAACTACGCTGCAAATGCCAATGAATCCGTATGGGATGTGCTGAAGCGTGTCTTTGAGAAGCATGATATCACCGCCGATGCGAATGACAAGAACGCATACAACACGATCTACATCAAGGCCCTGACCTACAAGGGCGTGAAGCTGGCAGAGCTGACCAACGGCGAAAACTCCGGCTGGATGTTCACCATCAACGGCAAGCACCCCGACGTGGGCGTGTCCGCAACCTATTTGAAGCAGGGCGATGTGATCGTACTGCACTATACGGACGATTACACCAAGGAGCAGGATGACCTGGCCTTTGACGATGAGCGTGTGAAGACGGTATTCGACATGATCAGCGATCTGGGCAAGATCACCCTTGAGTCCGAGGCTGCCATCGAAAAAGCCCGCCAGGCTTACGACAGCCTGTCCGAGGAGCAGAAAAAGAAGGTCACAAACGCTGACATTCTGAAGACTGCTGAAAAGAAGCTGGCAGAGCTGAAGGATAACAAGACCATCACCGACCGCCATGAGGATGACGGTAAGTATATCCAGAACCTGGGAACGCCCAGTGTGGGTTCCATTGGCGGCGAGTGGGCAGTCATTGGCCTGCTGCGTTCCGGCTTGACGGTTTCCGATGACTATTACGAGGCTGTGGTCAAGTATGTGAAGGAAAACATCGATGAGAACAGCCGGCTCCATTGGGCAAAGTCGACGGACAACTCCCGTATTATCCTGGTACTGACTGCCTTGGGCAAGGATGTGACCAATGTGGGCGGCTACAACCTGCTGCTGGGCCTGAATGATATGGCATATATCCAGAAGCAGGGCCTCAACGGTCCCATTTGGGCACTGATCGCACTGGACAGCGGCAATTATGTCATTCCCCAAGGCGATGTGACCAGAGAAAAGCTGGTTCAGGTCATCCTGGATGCACAGCTGGCTGATGGCGGCTGGGCACTGTCCGGCAACGCTGCCGACGCGGATATGACCGGCATGGCACTGCAGGCTCTGGCAACCTATTACAATAGCAACATCAATGTCCGCAGCGCAGTGGACAAGGCAATCGAAACCCTTTCTTCCATGCAGAATGAAGATGGTATGTTCAGCGCCTTTGGCGGCAACGGCGGCAGAGTGCCCACCTCCGAATCCACTGCGCAGATCGTGGTGGCACTGACTGCACTGGGCATCAACCCCCATACCGATGCAAGATTTATCAAAAATGGCAACTCTGCTGTGGATGGCCTGCTGTCCTTCGCAGTGGAAGGCGGTGGCTTCAAGCATCTGGCAGACGGAGCTCTTGACGGTATGGCTACCGAGCAGGGCTACTATGCGCTGACTGCTTACTCCCGGTTTGTAAATGGCCAGAAGAGCCTGTACAACATGACCGATGTGGTAGACCAGGGTGCTTATGTACCTGGTGCCGCTGTGAAGGGTATCGTTTCTATCGTTAAGACCAAGACCGATGGTCTGGCGGATACTTACACCATTACCTTTACCGACGGAACCACCACCACCTTTACCATCACCAATGGTGCGGATGGCTCCGACGGTGCAAACGGTTCTGATGGTAAGGACGGTATCACCCCGAAGCTGCGTATCAACGCAGAGACTAATATGTGGGAAGTTTCCTACGACAACGGTAAGACCTGGATCTCTCTGGGCGTGCAGGCAACTGGCGACAAGGGTGATAAGGGCGATACCGGTGCAACTGGTGACAAGGGCGATAAGGGTGACACCGGCGCCGCCGGCACCAATGGTACCAACGGTGTAAACGGCAAGGACGGCGAAAATGCTGATAATAGCCTGGTCGTTGCAGCGGTTGCCATCGCTGGCGTTTCTCTGGTGGGCAACATTGCTCTGGCACTGTATGTCCTCATGAGCAAAAAGAAAAGATACTAATTCCTTTTACAGCAAACACTGATCAATTTGATTCCTAATTTTCCATTTTCCCATTGACCCTGAGGTTGCACCCCGTCGCCGGGGTGCAACCTGATTTCAAAACGCTGTATTTTTATAACTTTGAATATTCACCATCGGAACAGATGGTTTCAGATAAGATCGCGCATGGAGCGCGGTTCAAACACTTGGGCGTGGAGGTATGAGATGAAGAAAAAAACTTGGTACAACCTGATCATGGTGGCAATCATCGTTGCCATCGTGGCAGGTGGTGTTCTGGGTGTTGGGTACATCCGGGGCTGGTTCGACAAGGCGGACGGTTCACCTATGCTGTCGGACATCGTGGGCGTGGTGCGCATGGAGCGTAACGGCGTCAATTATACGGTGGAGCGGGACACGGTGCTGCGGGTGGGAGATATCATTTCCACCCAGACGGGTGCTACGGCGAAAATCGCCGTGGGCAGCGGCAGCATCACGCTGGGAGGCAGTGCGGAGCTGACCGTAACGGATGTGGAAGCGTTGCAGCTTCGCCTGAACGCCGGAGAGTTGTTTATCAACGCGGAGGAAAAAGTGCAGATCACCTTTGCGGCGGACAGTGAAGATATCCATGTGACGGTTGAGAAGGCCACGGTGGGCATCAGCTACCGCCAGGGTGCCCAGACAGTGCGGGTCTTCCGGGGTGCGGTGGATGATATTGCAGCCGGGCAGGAAAAAGAATACGTTGGAGGTAAGACCACGGTTTCCAAGATCCAGGTGGAAAGCCTTAACAGCTTTAATCTGGCCCAGATTCGAAAAACCAATCAGAATGTTACCTTGTGCGTGACCAATACGGAACTGGACGAGCTGGAAGAAAAGCGCCGCCAGGAGATCGAAGATGCGATCAACGGCGCAACTCAGCCCATAGAACCTGTCCATGACCATGATTTTGCGGTGTCCATTGTGGCACCCACCTGTGCAGAGCCTGGCTATACCGAGCACCGCTGCGCCTGCGGCGAAAGCTACCGGGACGAGGAAGTAGCCGCAAAGGGACACCATTTTGGCCCCTGGGAGACTGTAAAGGCTGCTACCACCACGGAAAACGGCCTGCAGGAGCGCAAATGTGCCGATTGTGACGCACGGGAAGAGCAGAAAACGGAAAAACTGGCAGCGGAATATACCCACAGCTATACAGAGCAGGTGATCGCTCCCACTTGTACGGAAAAGGGGTATACCGTCCACACCTGCTCCTGCGGGCACAGCTACAGAGACAGTGAGGTGGCTGCTCAGGGACATAGCTATGTCAGTAAGACGGTTGCTCCTACCTGCACAGCCCAGGGCTACACGGTGCACACCTGTGCCTGCGGTGACAGCTATATTGACAATGAGAAAGCAGCCAGTGGACACAGCTGGGGTGCCTGGAGGGTGATCAAGGATGCCACCGAGACCCAGGATGGCAGCAAGGAACGTGTATGCACAAGCTGCAAGGAAAAACAGACAGCGGTCATACCCAAGACAGGCCAGAGCAAATATGTGTACATAACCATCCGTTGTGATTCAATCCTGAATAACATGGCGGACCTCACGCCTGGAAAAGCAGAATTTGTACCGGCGGACGGTGTGATCCTGCCGACGGTAAAGGTCAGTTTCAGCGATGGGGAAACGGTATTTGATGTTCTAAAACGGATCTGCGACAATATGCATATCCAGTTGGAATACAGCTGGTCACCCATGTATGATACCTACTATATCGAGGGTATCAATAACCTTTATGAATTTGACTGCGGCAGCCAGTCCGGCTGGATGTACAAGGTCAATGGTTGGTTCCCCAACTATGGCGTTTCTGCTTATGATTTGACCGAAGGCGATCAGATCGTATTTGCCTATACCTGTAAGGGTCTGGGCACCGATGTGGGCGCACCGGAGTGGGAAGGCTAAGTGTGTTTGTGGGACTTTTGGAGGATGAAAATTTTTCAGAAGGTTTGTGATATTATCACAGAAGTTCTTCTGAAAATGGCGTATCATAACCTTACAAAACAAACACAAGGAGGACAAGATCATGTCTGTTGAGAAAATCACCGCAGAAAACTTTGAGCAGGAGGTCATGAAGAGTGAGCGGGTGGTCCTGCTGGACTTCTTCGCCACCTGGTGCGGCCCCTGCCGGATGATTGGCCCCATCATTGAGGAGATTGCGGAGGAAGAGCCGTCTGTCAAAGTGGGCAAGATCGATGTGGATCAGGAGGGGGATCTGGCATCCCAGTTCCAGATCTTCAGCATCCCCACGCTGGTTGTTGTGAAGGACGGCAAGGTGGTGCAAAAGGCCACTGGAGCCAGAAGCAAGGAAGAGATCCTTGCCATGCTTACCTAAAGAGAAATCGCCCCGAATGCTAAAGCATTCGGGGCGATTGGTTTATTCAGTTTGCTGCTCGCAGTAGATACAGCGGTGGATATTTGCTTTCGTGTCCGTGCAGCGGGAAAGCTGGGGCAGCTCCTGCTCCACCTGGCAAATGCACTTGGGATTGGAGCAGATGCGCCCACGCACCAAATGGGTGGTGTCCAACGGTTCTTTTCTGGGCTCCTGCTCCGCTTCTTTCAGCAGCTTCAGGATCAGGGCCATGCGCATGAGCTTGCCGTTCATGGTCTGGCGGAAGTAGGCGGCTCTGGGGTCGGCATCCACAGCAACGCTGATCTCATTGACACGGGGCAGGGGGTGCAGGACGCACATCTTTTCCTTTGCCAAGGTCATCTTCTGGGTGTCCAGCACGTAGCTGTCTTTCAGACGCTCATACTGCTGTAAATCGTCGAACCGCTCCCGTTGGATGCGAGTCATGTACAGCACATCCAGCTCCGGGAGGGCATCTTCCAGGGAAACGGTCTGCCGGTAGGGGATGCCCATGGCATCCAGCACATCCTGGCGGACAAAATCCGGCAGTTTCAATTCCTCCGGGGAGATCAGCACGAACCGGATGCCGGGATAGCGGCTCATGGCCCCGATGAGGGAGTGGACGGTACGCCCATATTTCAGGTCGCCGCAAAGGCCGATGGTCAGGTTATCCAGGCGGCCCAATTCCCGTCGGATGGTCAGAAGGTCTGCCAGAGTCTGGGTGGGATGGCAGTGACCGCCGTCACCGGCGTTGATCACCGGAATGCTTGCTGCCTGGGAGGCAACGAAGGGAGCACCCTCTCTGGGGTGGCGCATGGCGATGATGTCCGCATAATTGCTGACTACCTTGGCGGTGTCCGCCACGCTCTCGCCCTTGGAGGCGGAGGAGGAGCTGGCTTCGCTGAAACCGAGCACACTGCCACCCAGCTCCAGCATGGCAGCTTCAAAGCTCAGCCGGGTGCGGGTGGAGGGTTCGAAGAAGAGGGTCGCCAGCTTCTTATACTTACAGGCTTCCCGGTAGTTTTCGGGATGGGCGCTGATATCGCAGGCGGTGTCCAGCAGCTGATCCAATTCTTCCGTGGAAAGATCCACAATATCGATCAAACTTCTCATGCTCATGCTCCGTAAACTGCCAGATAGTTCTTGATCCGGGTGACATTCTCCGCATTTTCAGGGCTTTCTTCCAGGTATTCGATGATGTCATAAACATCCACAACAGAGTAGACCGGGAAACCGAAGGTCTCTTCAATCTCCACCATGGCACCCTTTTTGCCCTTGCCCTTTTCCTTTCGGTCAACCATGACAAAGGTGGCAGCAACTTTCACGCCTTCCAGGTGGCTCAGGATCTCCATGCTTTCCCGGATGGCGGTGCCGGCGGTGATCACATCCTCGGTGATGACCACTTCTTCACCGGCCTGGGGCACATAGCCCACGAACACGCCGCCTTCTCCATGGTCCTTGACCTCCTTACGGTTGAAGAAGAAGGGTACATTCAGCCCCTGCTTGGACAGGGCCACAGCGGCGGAAACGGCAATGGAAATGCCCTTGTAGGCGGGGCCGTAGAGGACGGCCTGCTTCTTGCCCAGCTTGTCGCAGTAAGCCTTGGCGTAGAATTCGCCCAGTTTTGCGATCTCTTCGCCGGTCTTGATCATGCCGGCGTTGATGAAATAGGGGATCTTCCGACCGGACTTGGCGGTGAAATCGCCAAATTTCAGAACACCGGCACTTTGCAGAAATTCAATAAATTCTCTCTTATAGCTTTCCATGTTTCTTTTCTCCTTAATCGCAGAATTCAGCAACGCAGCGCTCGTAGGCAGCCACGGGATCGGCAGCGGCGGTGATGGGACGGCCCACCACGATGTAGTCAGAGCCGATGGCCTTTGCCTGGGCGGGGGTCATAACACGCTTCTGGTCGCCCACGTCACCGTCAGCAAAGCGGACACCGGGGGTGACGGTCAGGAAGCCCGCACCGCAGCGCTCATGGACCTTGCCCGCTTCCAGAGGAGAGCAGACAACACCATCAAGACCGGCGTTTTTGGCGGTCTCGGCATAGTGCATCACCACTTCATCCATGGGGGCGTGGATCATCAGATCCTGCTCCAGCGCCTGCTGGTCGGTGGAAGTCAGCTGGGTCACGGCAATCAGCAGGGGACGGCTGCCGTCGGGGCGGGTCAAGCCCTCCACGGCGGCCTGCATCATGGCACCGGTGCCGGAAGCGTGGAGATTGGTGATATCCACATCCAGATCACGCAGGACGGACATGGCCTTTTTCACGGTGTTGGGAATGTCGTGAAGCTTCAGATCAAGGAAAATCTTGTGTCCACGGGCCTTGATCTGACGGACGATCTGGGGGCCTTCGGCGTAGTACAGCTCCATGCCGATCTTCACGAAAGGCTTCCGTCCGGTGAATTTGTCCAGAAAAGCGAAGGTTGCCTCTGCAGAAGAGAAGTCGCAAGCCACAATTACATCTTTACCCATTATTTCGTTCCTCCTGTTAATTCCTGTAAGCTTTCAATACGGTATTTTTTTATCACATCCGGCAGATCCCGGATGATATCCCGACAAATGAAGGGGTCGGTCAGGTTCGCAGCGCCGATCTCCACGGCGGTGGCACCCGCCATGAGCATTTCCAGCACATCCTCGGCGCTGGATACACCGCCCATGCCGATGACGGGGGTCTTGACCGCATGGGCAACCTGGTAGACCATCCGCACTGCCACCGGGAAGATACCGGGGCCGGAATAGCCGCCGGTCTGGTTGGCAAGCAGAGGCTTGCGGGTGCGTAGATCCATGCGCATACCCAGCATGGTGTTGATAAGACTGATGCCGTCGGCACCTGCATCCTCACAAGCCCTGGCAATGGCCACGATGTCCGTGACATTGGGGGAGAGCTTGATGATCACAGGCTTGGTGGTGACGGCCTTAACGGCCCGGGTCACCTCTGCTGCGGCTTCCGGAGTGGTGCCGAAGCTCATGCCGCCCCCATGGACATTGGGGCAGCTGATATTCACTTCCAGCCAGCCTACCTGGGGCTGGGCATCCAGCTTTTGGCAGGTGTAGACATATTCTTCCAGAGAAAAGCCGCTGACATTTGCCATCACGGGCTTGTGGAAGCACTGGCGCAGCTTGGGAAGCTCCTGGGAAATGACCGCTTCTACGCCGGGATTTTGCAGACCCACGGCGTTGAGCATACCACCGCTTGCTTCTGCGATCCGGGGCAGGGGATTGCCGTAGCGGGGTTCCCGGGTGGTGCCCTTGAAGGAGAAGGTGCCCAGTACATTGATATCGTAAAGCTCCGCAAATTCGTAGCCGTAGCCGAAGGTGCCGGAGGCGGGGATGATGGGGTTGTCCAGCTCAATGCCGCACAGATTTACATTCAGTTTTCCCACAGGATCTCCTCCTTTCGCATCACGGGACCATCCTTGCAGATGCGTTTGTAGCCGGTTAGGGTCTTGCAGGAGCAGCCCATGCAGGCACCGAATCCGCAGCCCATCCGGGACTCAAAGCTAATCTGGCCGGAGGTGTTGGTGGCTTTCCAGACGGCCTTGAGCATGGGCTCCGGGCCGCAGGTGTAGAAATAGGTATAGTCGATACCGGCAAGGGGCGTGGTGGCAAAGCCCTGAACGCCGCAGCTTCCGTCGGCGGTGGTCACGATCACCTGGCAGTCCAGCGCCCGGAAAGCATCTTCATAGAATACCTCTGCTTTGGTGTTGAAGCCCAGAATGACCGTGACGGTTTTGCCCTGGGCCAGGAGCTTCTTTGCCAGGTTATACATGGGGGGCACGCCCACACCGCCGCCCAGAAGCACCGGGTGGTCGCCGGAAAGGGTCAGGTCGTAGCCGTTGCCCAGGCCGGTGAGGATATCCAGCGTTTCCCCCGGGGTCATGGCAGACATTTGGGCCGTACCTTTGCCCACTACTTTGTAGATGATGGTCAGCGTATTTTCATTGTAGTCGCAGACGGAGATGGGCCGGCGGAGGAACTTGCCCTCCAACCGGATATTGACGAACTGACCGGGGGCGGTGATGGCGGAGGTGTCACCGGAGAGCACCATGCGGTAAACTGTATCGGTCAGCGGTTTGTTTTCGATGATCTCAAATAATCCCTGCTTCATTCTTCCTCCTGTTAAGCGTCGATGGTGGAGATGGTGAGTGTGGTCTCTTCCAGAATGTCCAGCAGCACCCGGATGGTATCCAGTGCGGTGAAGAGGGTCACATTGTGCTCCGTGGCGATCTGGCGGATCTTCAGGCCGTCCATTTCGTTGCCGTGGTCCAGATCCCGGGTGTTGATCACATAGGCAATGTGGCCCTGGCGCAGGGCGTTGAGGATCTCGGGGCTGCCGTCGCTGATCTTGCCCAGCACATGGGTGCGGATGCCGTTGGCTTTCAGGAACCGGGCGGTGCCGGAGGTGGCTTCGATGTTGAAGCCCAGATTGTAGAACCGGCGGATCAGGGGCAGCGCTTCGTCCTTATCCCGGTCCGCAATGGTAGCCAGCACCGTGCCGTAGTTTTGCAGTTTCATGCCGGAGGCCTGAAGGGCCTTGTAAAGGGCGCGGGTCAGGGTGCGGTCATAGCCGATGGCCTCGCCGGTGGATTTCATTTCCGGGGAGAGGTAAGCGTCCAGACCGTGGATCTTATTGAAGGAGAAGACAGGGGCCTTGACATACCAGCGCTGCTTTTCCGTGGGGTAGATATCGAAGATGCCCTGCTCTTTCAAGCTTTTGCCTAGGATGACCTCCGTGGCGATATCCGCCAGAGAGTAGCCGGTGGCCTTGGACAGGAAGGGGACGGTGCGGGAGGAGCGGGGGTTGACCTCAATGATGAACACATTGTCCTCCTGGTCCACAATGAACTGGATGTTGAACAGGCCTACGATGCCGATGCCCAGGCCCAGCTTCTTGGCGTACTGCAGGATGATGCCCTTGACCTTGTTGGAGATGGAGAAGGGGGGATAGACGGAGATGGAGTCGCCGGAGTGGATGCCGGTGCGCTCCACCAGCTCCATGATGCCCGGGACAAAAACATCCCGTCCGTCGCAAATGGCATCGATCTCCACTTCCCGGCCCTGGATGTACTTGTCCACCAGAACGGGCTTGTCCTCGTCGATCTCCACGGCGGTCTTCAGGTAGTGGCGCAGCTGATTTTCATTGGCGACGATTTGCATGGCTCTGCCGCCCAGCACGAAGCTGGGGCGCACCAGAACCGGGTAGCCGATCTGGGCAGCGGCGGCGATGCCGTCTTCAATGCGGGTCACAGCCTGGCCCTTGGCACGGGGGATATCCAGCTCGTTTAACAGCTGCTCGAAGGCGTTGCGGTCTTCGGCCTTGTCGATTGCGGCGCAGTCGGTGCCGATGATCTTCACGCCCCGGTCGGTCAGGGGCTTTGCCAGGTTGATGGCGGTCTGACCGCCCAGAGAAGCGATGACACCCTCGGGCTGCTCAAAGTCGATGATGTTCATTACATCCTCGGGGGTCAAAGGCTCGAAGTACAGCTTGTCAGCGGTGGTATAGTCGGTGGAGACGGTCTCCGGATTGTTGTTGATGATGATGGCTTCGTAGCCGGCCTTACGGATGGTCATAACGGCGTGAACGGTGGAGTAGTCAAATTCCACGCCCTGACCAATGCGGATGGGGCCGGCACCCAGGACGACGATCTTCTTCTTGCTCGTCAGCCGGGAGGTGTTTTCGCCTGTGTAGGAGGAGTAGAAGTAGGGAATGTATGCTCCGGTGTGGCACGTATCCACCATTTTAAAGGCGGGGATCAGGTTGTGCTCCCTGCGGAAGTGATACACTTCCAGCTCGGTGCAGTTCCAGAGCTTGGCGATGTATTTGTCACCAAAGCCCATTTTCTTGGCGCTTTCCAGTGTCTTGACATCCCGGCCTGCTGCCAGAGCTGCTTCCATGTCTACGATGCGCTTTATGGCTTCGATGAAGTAGGCGGTGATCTTTGTGGCGTCGTGGATGGTGTCCACGCTGACACCCAGGCGCAGAAGCTGGGCAATGGCAAAGACATTGTCGGAGCGGAAGGTGCGGATATATTCCAGCAGTTCTTCGGTCTGCATACCGCCGAACTTGCTCATGTACAGATGGTCAGCGCCGATCTCCAGAGAGCGGATGCCCTTTAAGAGGGACTCTTCCAGATTGGTGCCGATGCCCATGACCTCGCCGGTGGCCTTCATCTGGGTGCCCAGCTCATTGGTGGCGGAGGCAAACTTATCGAAGGGAAACCGGGGCAGCTTTGTGATTACATAATCAAGGCTGGGTTCAAAGGAGGCGTTGGTGTTGGCAATGGGGATCTCTTCCAGAGTCATGCCCACGGCGATCTTTGCCGTGACCCGGGCAATGGGATAGCCGGAGGCCTTGGAAGCCAGTGCGGAGGAGCGGGAGACCCGGGGGTTGACCTCAATGAGGTAGTATTCGGAGGTTTCGGGGTTCAGGGCAAACTGCACGTTACAGCCGCCGGCGATCTTCAGCTCCCGGATGAGCTTCAGCGCGGAATTGCGCAGCATGGTCTCGTCCGCTTCGCTTAGGGTCTGGATGGGGGCGACCACCAGAGAGTCGCCCGTGTGGACACCCACAGGGTCGATGTTTTCCATGCCGCAGATGGTGATGGCATGGTCGGCGCAGTCACGCATGACTTCAAATTCGATTTCCTTGAAGCCCTTGACGGACTTTTCAATCAGCACCTGGTGGACAGGGGAGAGGTTGAAGGCGTTCAGGCCGATCTCAATCAGGTCTTCGTCGTTATAGGCAAAGCCGCCGCCGGTGCCGCCCAGAGTGAAAGCGGGGCGCAGCACCACAGGGTAGCCGATGCGGTTGGCAGCTTCCCGGGCTTCTTCCAGAGAATAGGTGATCTCAGAGGGAATGACCGGTTCACCGATGGATTGGCACATTTCCTTGAACAGCTCCCGGTCCTCGGCCCGCTCGATGGAGGCGCTGGAGGTTCCCAGTAGCTCCACCCGGCATTCTTTCAAAATGCCCTTCTTTTCCAGCTGCATGGCGATGTTCAAACCGGTCTGACCGCCGATGCCGGGGATGATGGCATCGGGGCGCTCGTAGCGGATGATCTTTGCCACATATTCCAGCGTCAGGGGCTCCATGTAGACCTTGTCCGCAATGATGGTATCCGTCATGATGGTGGCGGGGTTAGAGTTGCACAGGACGACCTCATAGCCCTCTTCTTTCAGTGCCAGACACGCCTGGGTGCCTGCATAGTCAAACTCCGCTGCCTGACCGATGACGATGGGGCCGGAGCCGATGATCAGAATTTTCTTAATATCCGTTCTTTTTGCCATGGGAAACCTCCTACTAAATAAACCAGCTTATCACTTATGTTGCTTTATATACGATCTTGCCGCCGCAGACGGTGGCGATACATTTGCCGGAAACATTCCAGCCTTCAAAGGGCGTTGCCTTGCCCTGGGAGAGAAAATCCTTGGAGTCGATGGGATAGCTTTCGTCCACATCCCAAATGGAGTAGTCACAACCAATCTGGATGCCGAACCGTTTCCGGGGATTGGTGCACAGCAGTTCCGCCAGACGCTCCAATGTCAGCACCCCGGGCTTGACCAGATAGGTGTAAAGCAGGGGAAACGCCGTTTCCAGACCCACGATGCCGAAGGCACTCTTTTCCAGACCCCGGCTCTTTTCTTCCAATGAGTGGGGAGCGTGGTCGGTGGCAATCATGTCGATGGTGCCGTCCAGAATGCCGTCGATCAGGGCCTGCCGGTCTTCCTTGCTCCGCAGGGGTGGATTCATTTTGAAGCGGCCATCTTCCTGTAAGTCGTTTTCATCCATCAGCAGGTAGTGGGGGGCGGTCTCGCAGGTCACATCCAGCCCTTCGGCCTTGGCCTTGCGGATCAGCTCCACGCTTTCCTTGGTGGAGATGTGGCACACATGGTAGCCGCAGCCCGTCTGCTTTACCAGTTCCAGATCCCGCTGAATCTGGCCCCATTCGCTTTCGGAGCAGATGCCCCTGTGACTGTGGGCCTTGGAATAGGAACCGTCGTGAATGTAGCCGCCCCGTAAAAGACGGTTGTCTTCACAGTGGGCCACGATCAGCTTTCCGGTTTCTTTCGCAAGGCCCATGGCCCGGCGCATCATATCGTCACTTTGTACGCCCTGGCCGTCATCGGAAAAGGCGATGACATTTTTTGCCATGGCGATAAGGTCTGCCAGTTCCTCACCCTTTTCTCCCACCGTGATGGCACCGTAGGGGTACACATCAATGCAGGCATCCCGCTGGATGATGTCCAGCTGCTGCCGCAGGTGGGCTTCGCTGTCCGGCACCGGGTCCAAATTGGGCATGGTGCATACCGCAGTGTAACCGCCCCGGGCTGCGGCAAGGCTGCCGCTGGCGATGGTCTCCTTATAAGAAAAACCCGGCTCTCGGAAGTGCACATGCACGTCACAAAAACCGGGTATGATCAAATAGGAATGATTGGAAAGGGAAAAATTGAGAGAGGAAAGAGAGGCAGTGACCCCATTGGAAAATGTCTGCCCCAAAGAACCGGAGATGAGCTTCGTCTTGGTATTCGCAGTCATGGTGATCCCTCTTTCTGTAAAAAAGTCCTGCCATCGAGGATGGCAAGACGGTTATTTTTGCAAGCCATCGTAGCTTCCGATAGATTATAGCACGACAGGTGTCAAATGTCAACCAGATTCTGTCGAAAAGTGCAGAAGAAGCGGCATCATTTTGTGTAAGGTGACAATGTCACGGTAATGCCGCCGGAAATGGGGTATACTGAAAGAAAAAGGAGTATGCGCAAATGGAAAATGTTTATGATGTTTTGATTTTAGGGGGCGGTCCTGCGGGCTACACAGCGGCGCTGTATGCCGCCCGGGCAGGTCTGCGGACCTTGGTGCTGGAACGAATGGTCCCCGGCGGGCAGATGGCACTGACGCACATGATCGACAATTACCCCGGCTTTGATGAGGGGGTCGATGGGTATACCCTGGGGGAGAAAATGCGGGACGGTGCCCGGCGCTTCGGTGCGGAAACGGTGTTTGCGGAAGTGAAGCGTGTGACGCTGGAAGGGCCGGTGAAGGCACTTTACACCAGCAAGGAAACATATTACGGCCGCACGGTGATCCTGGCCACCGGGGCTGTCCCGAGAAAGCTGGGTCTGCCGGGGGAAGAGAAGCTGACGGGCCGGGGCGTTCATTACTGCGCCACCTGTGATACCATGTTCTACCGGGGGAAAACGGTGGTGCTGGTTGGGGGCGGCAATTCCGCCGCAGCGGATGCCCTGACCTTGGGGAGAGTGGCGAAAAAGGTCATTTTGGTGCACCGGCGGGATACCCTGCGGGCCTCCAAAGTGTATCACGCCCAGCTTGAAAATACGGAAAATCTGGAATTTCGCTGGAACAGCGTGGTTACGGACCTGTTCGGTAATGACCATCTGGAAAAAGTGACGGTACAGGAGCTGACCACCGGAGAGCATACTGACATTACCTGCGATGCCCTGTTTGTCAGCATTGGGCGAAAGCCTGCAACGGATCTGTTCGCAGGTAGTGTACAGCTGGACGAAAATGGCTATATCCGGGCGGGAGAGGACACCTGCACCGATATCCCGGGGGTATTTGCGGCGGGGGACGTGCGCACGAAAGCGGTGCGGCAGATCGTTACCGCCACGGCGGACGGCGCGGTGGCGGCGGAAAAAACTGGGGAATATATCAGCAATATTCTTGCGTGAGCGGAAGATGTATGCTATAATGTGGGCAAATGTATATGGGAGGCGAGACTTGTGTATTACGCAACGATCAAAAACTGTGACATTGCCAATGGCCCCGGTATCCGTGTGAGCCTGTTCGTTTCCGGCTGCACCCACCGCTGCAAAGGCTGCTTCAATGAAGTTGCCTGGGATTTTGACTACGGCACGCCCTTTACCCAGGAGACGGTGGATCAGATCCTGGATATGCTGCGGCCTTCCTATATCCGGGGGCTGACACTTCTGGGCGGCGAGCCGTTCGAGCCCCAAAATCAGGGGCCGATCCTGGAGCTTTTGCGTGTCATCAAGAAAACCTACCCCCAGAAAAGCATCTGGGCCTTTTCCGGTTACCAGTTCGAGACCATTCTGTCCGGGAAACTGGGGCCACAGGAGATCACCAAGGAGTATTTGAGCTATCTGGATGTGCTGGTGGACGGCCCGTTTGTTCTGGAGCGGAAAAATCTGAACCTGCGGTTCCGGGGCTCGGAAAATCAGCGGCTCATCGATGTGCCCGCATCACTTCAAAAGGGCGAAGCCGTCCTGTGGGACGACGGACAAAATCAGAAAGGACTTTAAAAATGAGTACCATTGCAGTAAAAAAGGTTAGAAGCAATGCTTTGCTTCCCACATACGGTTCCAAAGAGGCGGCGGGAGCGGATCTGTATGCCTGTCTGGACGAGTCGGTGACCATCCAGCCGGGGCAGACGGTTTTTATCCCCACGGGCATCGCATTGGAAGTGCCCAAGGGTTGCGCGGGGCTGGTGTACGCCCGCAGCAGCATGGGTGCCAAGCGGGGGCTGGCGCCTGCCAATAAAGTCGGTGTGATCGACAGTGACTACCGGGGGGAGATCTCCGTGGTGCTGCACAATCATGGCGGCGCAGCCCAGACAGTGGAGCCGGGGGAGCGGGTGGCCCAGTTGGTCATCACCCCGGTGCTGACCCCTATGTATGAAGAAGTGGAGGAGCTTTCCGGCACGGATCGGGGTACCGGCGGCTTCGGTTCCACTGGTAAATAAGAGAATATTCCAAGGAGGCTTCGTTTATGGAGATGATCGGCGCATTTGTCCAGCTGCTCGGCGGTCTCGCCATGTTCCTGTACGGCATTGAACTGATGGGTGACGGCCTGAAAAACAGCTCCGGCGCTGCGTTGAAGCGGGTGTTGGAGAAGGTGACAGGCAATGTGATTCTGGGTGTGTTGACGGGCACATTGGTCACGGCTGTGATCCAAAGCTCCACGGCGACCATCGTTTTGACGGTGGCACTGTTGGGGGCGGGGGTGCTGAATTTGAAGCAGGCCGTGTCCATTGTCATGGGTGCCAACATCGGCACCACTGTGACGGCGCAGATCATTCGCCTGGGTTCCATTGAATCAGACGGAAGCCTCCTTTTGTGGTTGTTCGACACGGATACGCTGGCACCTTTGGCGCTGATCGTCGGCATCATTTTGCTGATGTTCATCAAGCGCAAAAGCGCAAAGCCCATCGGGGATATCTGCATTGGCTTCGGCGTGCTGTTCGTGGGGTTGAATTTGATGACCGAGGGTGTAAAGCCCCTGATCGACACTGATGCCTTTTCCGCCTTTGTGGGCATTCTTTCCAATCCGCTGCTGGGTATCCTCTTTGGGCTGGTGCTGACGGTGATCGTCCAAAGCTCCTCCGCAACTGTGGGTATGCTCCAAACGGTGGCCTCCGTTCCCGGCTCCGGCATCACCTTTGCCATGGCGTACCCGGTGATCATGGGTATCAATCTGGGTACCTGCGTTACCACCGCAATGGTCTGCTCCATCGGATCTTCCAAGGATGCCAAGCGCACGGGCATCGTCCACATCGCCTTTAACACCATTGGCACGGTGTTGTTCATGGCCGCAATGACGATCCTGCACAGAAGCGGCGCTTTCGCCCCGGCGTTTTGGAGCGGGGAGGTGGACAGCGGCATCATTGCCAACTTCCAGACGGTGTTCAATCTGCTGACTGCCATCGTGCTGATCCCCTTTACGGGATGGCTGGTAAAGCTGTCCCTGGCTATCATAAGGGATGAGCCGGAAAAGCCCCATCGCTATCCGCAGCTGTATACGCTGGACGAGAAGCTCTATATCTCCCCGGCGGTTGCCGTGGCGGAAGCCACCAAGGCTGTCGCCGCCATGGGCAGCATTGCCCGGGAAAACTTTGCCCGGGGCTGTGAGCAGCTCTTGGCCTATGATGAGGGGCGTACCGGGGTCATCGACGAGGACGAGGATCAGCTGGATCAGTTCGCAGACCGGGCCAACCGTTTTATCATTGGCCTGAACAAGAGCGTGGAGAACCAGGACGAGGAACGGCAGCTGGATCTTTTGATGCAGACCGTGCCGGATTTTGAGCGCATTGGGGACTACGCCACGAATTTCTGCGAACTGGCCCAGAAAATAGCCCAGGAGGGAAGTGCGTTTTCGGAGACCGCGCAGGCTGAGCTGAAAATTCTGATCCGGGCGGTATTGGAGATACTGGATATCACCGTGGAGGCTTTTACCCAGGACGATGACCAGAAGGCGAAGACCATCGAGCCCTTGGAAGAGACCATCGATGACATGGTCATGATCTTAAAAGACCGGCACACCAAGCGGCTGAAGGCAGGAAACTGCGCAGTGGGATCGGGTCTGGTGTTCATGGAAGCGCTGACTTACTTTGAGCGGGCATCGGACCAGTGTTCGTCCATTGCGGTGCTGATGCTGGCCCGGCACAATGAGCAGATCCTGCAGGATCACTACTTGTACCTGCGGGAGATCCACGAAGGCAACGATGAAGCCTACCGCAGTGAACTGGAACGCCGCAGAGTCCAGTATATCAAGCCCCTGGGGGAAATCAAATAAGACGAAAACACCCCTGCATCCGTGAAAGGATGCGGGGGTTCGTGTCAGTAAAACAGCAGATCCGAATAGGTGGGGTAAGGCCAGAAGGATTTGTCCGTCAGCTGTTCCAGAAGATCTGCGTCCTGGCGCAGGGCCTCCATGGCGGGGACCAACTGCTGGCTGCAATAGGCAACGGCTTGCTCATTTTCCTCAGGGATGGCTTCCAGCTGCTGCTGTAGATGCTGGCAATTGTCGTAGAGGGAATCGGTGGCGGCGCTGATGCGTTCCAGAAGCGCTGTCTCCGCCTTGGCGGTGATGCCCAGGGATTTCTTTTCCAGCAGGGTCTTTGCCAGCTGTTCGCTGTAGGAAATGGCTGCGGGCAGGATCTGGTGCATGACCATGTCGGTGCAGGTCCGTGCTTCGATGGAGATGACCTTCCGATAGGACTGCAAATGGATCTCGTACCGGGCCCGGAATTCCGCTTCTGTGTAAACGCCCCGGCGGGTGACCAGGTCGATGTTCTTGGGGGAAACGTAGGTGGGCAGTGCCTCGGCAGTGTTTCGCAGATTGCTCAGCCCCCGGCGGGCGGCTTCCGCTTCCCATTCAGGGGAGTAGCCGTTGCCGTTGAAGATGATCCGCTGGTGGGCGGTGAGGGTATCGCAGACCAGCTTTTGCAGTGCCGCGTCAAAATCCTCCGCGTGTTCCAGAATATCGGCAAATTTCCCCAATTCCTCCGCCATGATGGTATTCAGGGCGATGTTGGGCCCGGCGATGGACTGGGAAGAGCCCAGCATACGGAACTCGAATTTGTTGCCGGTGAAGGCGATGGGGGAGGTGCGGTTGCGGTCTGTGGTATCTTTGGGTATGGAGGGAAGCACATCCACACCAATGCGCATCAGATTCTTTTCCGGGTCCCGGTAGTTGGTGCCGTTGATGATGGACTCCACCACCGCAGTCAGCTCGTCGCCCAGGAAGATGGACAAAATGGTGGGGGGCGCTTCCGTCACGCCAAAGCGCCGGTCGTTTCCGGCGTAGGCGACGGTGCTGCGCAGAAAGTCCTGATATTCGTCGATGCCCTGGATAAAGGCCGCCAGGAACACAAGGAACTGGGCGTTCTGCCGGGGGGTGTCGCCGGGCTTGAACAGATTTTTGCCGGTATCGGTGCACAGTGACCAGTTGTTGTGCTTGCCGGAGCCTGCCACGCTGGCAAAGGGCTTTTCGTGGAGCAGACACACCAGATCATGCTTGGCAGCGCACTTTTTCATGATTTCCATGACCAACTGGTTGGCATCGCAGGCGTTGCCCGCTTCGGAATAGATGGGGGCCAGCTCGTGCTGACAGGGAGCACCCTCGTTGTGCTTGGTCTTGGAGAGGATGCCCAGCCGCCATAGCTGTTCATCCAGATCCTTCATAAAGTTGGAGACCCGAGTGCGGATGGTGCCGAAATAGTGGTCATCCAGCTCCTGCCCCTTGGGGGCGGGGGCACCGAAGAGGGTGCGGCCAGTCAGCCGCAGGTCCATCCGCTGGGCGTAAAGGGATTTGGGAATGAGAAAGTACTCCTGCTCCGGGCCAACAGAAACCTGGATGCGCTGGGTGGTGGTGTCTCCAAACAGCCGCAGGATGCGCACCGCCTCCCGGGAGATCTCGTCCAGAGAGCGGAGCAGGGGGGTCTTCTTATCCAGCGCTTCTCCGGTGTAGGAGAAGAAGCAGGTGGGGATGTACAGGCTGCCGTCCTTGACAAAGGCAAAGGCAGTGGGATCCCAGGCGGTGTAGCCCCGGGCTTCAAAGGTGGCCCGCAGACCGCCGGAGGGGAAGGAGCTGGCATCCGGTTCGCCCCGCACCAATTCTGTGCCGGAAAACTCCATGATGACCCGCCCGTCACCGGTGGGGCTGATGAAAGAGTCGTGCTTCTCGGCGGTGATGCCGGTCATGGGCTGGAACCAATGGGTAAAGTGGGTCGCACCCTTTTCCGTAGCCCAGAGCTTCATGGCTTCCGCGATCTCGT
Source organism: uncultured Oscillospiraceae bacterium (assembly GCA_964625045.1). GTDB lineage: Bacteria > Bacillota > Clostridia > Oscillospirales > Oscillospiraceae > Faecousia. The sequence goes on from CAZVAB010000002.1 coordinate 22,347, forward strand.
TTGCCACCTCAAGAGGGAGGGACGAGCCGGTGAGGATGCACTGCTTCCAGGCCTGGTAGATCTCCGGCTGCAGCCGTTGCTTCATGGTTGCCTCGTTGAATACATCGGTGCCAAAGATCTCGGGAACATTCAGAATATGACTCATAATCACAGCGCCCTTTCTGGAAAAATGAATTATATAAATTCTATGCGATTTATGAACAAAAAGCAAGAGAAAAAATTGACGGATTGCATTTTGAATTTTGCATTTTATTTGTACATTAAGCAATATTTTGGCTAAAAATGAATTTTCAAAAGAAAAGACTTGCGTTTTTGCGCAGGCTGACATATAATAGCCCCAGTTAAACAGGATTATTCTATGAGAGGATGATGGAAATGGCTAGCTATTCTTGCAGAAGCCGGGAAGAACTTCGGGTGGAAGCCAAGAAGCTCATGGCCCGTTTTGAGGATCTGCGAAAGGAAAAGCTGGATCTGGATATGTCCCGTGGCAAGCCCAGCAAGGCACAGCTGGATATGGTCAGCGATATTCTGACCGTGCTGCCGGATGGGGAAAGCTGCGTTTTGAACGGCATCGACTGCCGCAATTACGGTGATCTGGCGGGTCTTCCCTGTGCCCGGGAATATTGGGCGGATGTGCTGGGCTGCAAGCCGGAGCAGACCTTTGTGGGTGGCAATGCCAGCCTGAGCCTGATGCACGACCTCATTGCCAGAGCCTATACCCATGGCCTGACGGACAGCGAGCGCCCCTGGTGCAAGGAGGAGCGGGTGAAATTTTTGTGCCCTGCCCCGGGCTATGACCGTCATTTCCGGATTACGGAGCATTTCGGCTTTGAGCTGATCACCGTTCCCATGACCCCCGATGGCCCGGATATGGACATTGTGGAAGAACTGGTCGCAGATCCCATGGTCAAGGGCATCTGGTGCGTGCCCAAGTATTCCAACCCCCAGGGCTATACCTATTCGGAGGAGACGGTGGACCGCTTCGCCGCTTTAAAGCCCGCTGCCCCGGACTTTGTCATTATGTGGGATAATGCCTACTGTGTCCACGAATTTGACGGGGCTTTTGAGCCGTTCCGGGATATCATCGCCCTGTGCGAAGCTGCTGGACGGCCCAATATGGTCTATGAATTTGCTTCCACCTCCAAGATCACGTTCCCCGGTGCGGGCATTTCGGTGCTGGCATCCTCAAAAGCGAACATTGAACATTTCAAGAAGCTGGCGGGAGTGCAGACCATTTCCTATGACAAGGTCAATCAGCTGCGCCATGTGCTGTACTTAAAGGACAGGGCCCATACCCTGGAACTGATGAAGCGCCATGCCCAGATCCTGGGGCCGAAATTCAAAATGGTGCTCCATATGCTCCGGGCGGAGCTGACCAACAAGGGCATCGCCCACTGGCATTTGCCCAAGGGCGGCTACTTTGTCTGTGTTGCCGCCATGCCCGGTACAGCCAAGCGGACGTTGGATCTTTGCAAGCAGCTGGGCGTGACCTTTACCCCGGCCGGGGCTACTTATCCCTACGGCATTGACCCCCACGACTCCATGATCCGCATTGCCCCCAGCCTGCCTCCTATTGAGGAGCTGAAAAAGGCCATGGAGGTCTTCTGTGTCAGCCTGAAGATCGCGGCATTGGAAAAATATCTGGGAATTTCTCTGGAAGCATAAAATGCGCCCCGCACGGCTCGTGCGGGGCGTTTTGTGTCAAAGCGTCAGAAGCAGCGTTTGTTCCGCTCCTTGCGGCAGTGCTCCTGGTTGCCGCAGTGGTAGCAGACTTCTGTAGTGGGATTAAATTCATCCTGGGCGAATTTTACCAGATTGTCAACGGTGGTGGCGGCGATGTTGTCCAGCGCTTCCTCTGTCAAGAACGCCTGGTGGGAAGAAACGATCACATTGGGCATGGAGATCAGGCGAACCAGCTTGTCGTCCTGGATGATGTGGCCGGAATTGTCCTCATAGAACAGGTCCGCTTCTTCTTCATACACATCCAGGCCAGCGGCGCCGATCTTCTCCGTGCGCAGACCGTCGATGAGGGCATCGGTATCCACAAGGCCGCCCCGGGAGGTATTGATGATGGTCACGCCCTTTTTCATCTTGGACACGGCATCGCTGTTGATGATGTGCCGGGTCTCATCCGTCAGGGGGCAGTGGAGGGAGATGACGTCGCTCTTGGCCAGCAGCTCATCCAGCTCCACATAGTGCAGGTCTGAGTTGGGGACGGGGAACTTGTCATAGCAAAGGATGTTCATGCCGAAGCCCTTGCAGATGTCGATGAAGATCCGTCCGATCTTACCGGTGCCCACAACACCGACGGTTTTGCCGTGCAGATCAAAGCCGCACAGGCCCGACAGGGAGAAGTTAAAGTCCCGGGTGCGGATATAGGCTTTGTGGATGTGCCGGTTCAGGGTAAGCAGCAGGGCCATGGCGTGCTCGGCAACGGCGTAGGGGGAGTAGGCGGGAACACGGAAAATGTGGATCTTGCCGAAGCAGGCACGGGCATCCACATTGTTAAAGCCTGCGCACCGCAGGGCGATGACCCGCACGCCGTATTCGTAGAGTTTGTTCACCACGGTCTCGTTAACGGTGTCGTTGACGAATACGCATACGCCGTCAAAGCCTGCGGCCAGGGACATGGTGTCCTCGTTCAGGTGAGTCTCGAAATATTTGACCTCCCAGTCGGTATTCTGGAGATAACGGTCAAATCCGGGGATGTCATAGGGTTTGGCATCGAAGAAAGCTAGTTTCATAGTAATCACTCCCTTTATATCGATAATAATACATCGATTATATCCAAATGTCAATACCCATTTTGATATTCCCGAAAAAAAGAAATCTATGTACAAGAGGGGCAAAATGTGATAGAATATCCCAAAGAGGTGTCACGAATGAAAGAAATCATCAAAAAGCATTGGGATGTGATCAGTTATCTGTTTTTTGGCGGCCTGACCACTGCGGTCAATTATCTGATCTACCTGCCCTGTTATAATATTCTTCACTGGAACGCCAGCTTGAGCAATGTGGCTGCTTGGGTGGTTTCCGTTGCCTTTGCCTTTTTGACAAACAAGCCCTTTGTGTTCCGCAGTAATGATTGGTCTGCTCGGGTGGTATTGCCGGAGCTTTCCAAATTTCTGGGCTGCCGGGTGGGTTCCGGCGTGATGGAGACGGCGATCATTTTTGTCACCGTGGATCTGCTGCAATGGAACGGCAACTGGATGAAGTTGATCACCGCCGTGCTGGTGGTCATCCTCAATTACTTCGGCAGCAAGCTGCTGGTCTTTCGGAAAAGCAAATGATCAAAAGTCCGTGGTATTTCCACGGACTTTTTTACAGATTGTTTTCATTTTGCCGGGAAGCTATGATATAATATGGTCAAAATCGGACGATGGAGTGAAAAATATGTCCTTTGTTGAATTTCAAAATGTGGGAAAGACCTATCAAATGGGCCAGGTGCGCATTGATGCCCTGCATGACACCTCTTTTCAGGTGGAGCAGGGAGAATTGGTGGTCATTGTCGGCCCCTCCGGTGCGGGCAAGACCACCCTTCTGAATATCCTGGGCGGGATGGACACCCTGTCCAGGGGCCGGGTGTTTCTGGATGGCCGGGAGATCTCCCAGCTGAACCCCAGACAGCTGACGGAGTACCGCCGGCATGAGGTGGGATTTGTGTTTCAGTTTTATAATCTGGTGGGCAACCTGACGGCTCTGGAAAATGTGGAGCTGGCAAATCAGATCTGCCGGGAACCCCTGGACGCCGCCCAGATCCTCCGGGAAGTGGGCCTGGGAGAGCGGATGAACAATTTCCCCAGTCAGCTTTCCGGCGGTGAGCAGCAGCGGGTGGCCATCGCCCGAGCTCTGGCGAAGAACCCAAAGCTGTTGCTGTGCGACGAGCCTACCGGCGCTTTGGACTACCAGACCGGCAAGGCGATTTTGAAGCTTTTGCAGGACACGGCCCGAAAAACCGGCATGACCGTGATCATCATCACTCACAACAGTGCCCTGACCGCCATGGCGGATCGGGTCATCAAGGTGCGAAACGGTACGGTGACATCCCAGCGGATCAATGAAGATCCCCAGGATATTGAGGAGATCGAATGGTAGTCAACTACCCACGGCCTAAAGGCCATGGGCTTGTAACTGCCCAGTCGTAGTAA
>CAZVAB010000003.1:0-25701 GCA_964625045.1 uncultured Oscillospiraceae bacterium
AGCCCTGCGCCAGAGGCGCAGTGGCTGGACGGGACTTTTTCGACAGACTGAGAGCAAGGCATCATTGCCTTGCTCTGTTTTCGTTGATATGACGACACCCCTCTTTCGCACCAAAATAAAGCAGTGTCGATTGAACACTGAATAATCAGGCTTTACCAGCAACCTTTTCTGCACCTTGCAATCACTCCGCAGGCAAGCTTTTCGCCGGCATTCCCCGACGGTTGTGTCGTAAAATCATCAGGATTTCCATGGATAATCACGGTCTTTCCAATGACATCCGACAAAGAAAAACGATCTATCAGAAATGCAGTGAAGGCATAGCCATGATTGCTGAATAGCGGCGGCAGATCACCTGCATGAAAGGGATGCTCACAGTTCGCAGGATTGTAGTGGGACATTGCTCCCGAAAAGGGATCGTGCATATCTCCCTCGCATTGTGTACCTTCATGAATATGGAATGCAAAAATAGGATGATTACATCTGTCGTCAGAATGCGGCAGACCGTTAATCTCTGCTGCGGCCAATATGCCGTTTCTTGTCCGATAAAACCGTACTTCTCCATGAATGTTGAGATACGCTGCACTTCCCCTTATCAATGCTGATGCATCACAGGACTGCATGAGCAGAGCCGCATAATGCCGGATGTTTCGCTCCATCATATCACCTCTGTATAATATATGCTGAATAGCTGCTTGCAGTGAGTTGGCAGAATCCCTATTTTGCGTACTTTTCACAGACAATGAACAAATGCACCCTTTTTTCTCCGAAAATCCAATAAAAAAACGATAGCAAGGGGCTATCGTTTCAGAATTGAAATTTTCTCGTCTGTCGGCTCTGAAATCACTGCAAAAATCCGACCTATCGTTTCGGACTTGCAGAATTTCCCGAAAATGCGTGGTTTGGGAAAAAATAAATGCACCCTAACTTTGTATCAAAATTAGGGTGCTGATATGTCTAAGAACGGTAATTTTGATACAAATGCGACCTTGCTGATTACCGTTTTCTTTTGGTGGAGTGCGTTTTCTTTTGCTTAAGCGTTTTCTGTTGGTATATTTTCATGTGCAACAATTGGCTATGTACCAACCACTTGCTATGCTCATGCCATTACTTTGGCATTTCCATATATGTTCAGCACATTTCATCTCAATCATTACTTCTTAATGCGAAAAATATATTTAATGTGTAACATTTTTGCCTCTTCTCTCGTTTGTTTATTATAGAAGGCATAATGTGCTTTCTATTTGAAGCGATCCTATATCTTTAAACAATTTATCGTAGCGAGGCGAGAACAAATGAAACGTATTAAACTTATCAAGGTCTTTTATATGGTCGATATGTCAACTGCACAAAAAGTTATGCAACATTATCCTCCTCTGTGGGATATGGATACAATCTTTCAAAAGACTTATAAAAGATACCTGATTCAGAAACTGGAATCCGCCAAAAAGGATGTGATTGTACCGACTAAATCCAATCCGGTACAACAGAGAAGAAATAATGTAAAGCTATATTAGATGTTATTTCTTGCATATGCTATGGCACTATATAAATAGGCGCATTGTAATGGCAGTGTGCCTATTTTTCTGCATTATCGTTAATTTATCACTATTCCTTCAGCGTCCCCACAACAATCTGCCTCTGCGTTCCATCGTCGGTGCAAGTGACGATGGTTAATCTTTCATCTCCGAAATCCTCCAGCACCCATGTTTCGTTCGGCTCCACGATAAAATCCTTGGTTACGATATAGGTATATTTAGTCCTATCCTCGTTATTATCATAGAGATGCATTTCCATACCAATTTCGATATGCTTCATCTCGTTGAAAATCTCCGCATAAATTGTACTGTTATGCCCTGCTATGCAGTAGTTACCCTCACCGAGATTGCCCGTATCTGGAAAATGCCCTGCCGCTTTTGACAAAATCTCATGCTCCGTTCCGTCCATAACGGGAGCCTTAATATCCAGGTCGGGAATTTCCAACACAACGCAAGTATCAAACAGACGTTGTTTTTCAATTTCACGGCTGATGCGCCAATAGGCAAAAACAGACAACACAGCAATTCCTAGGCTCAAGAAAACTAAACCTATCATCAGTGTCCACTTTTTCGCTTTATGTTGCAATCGTTGCTCCACCTTTCAACTCCCAGTAAATCGTTACAAGCCTTGTTCAATGAGTTTTCGTTTCATCAGGCACAAGTCAAATACATTTAATACATCATCTACGCATAAGTCGCCTGCTTTCCAGTTGCTCAAAGATACATCTGGTACAGCCAACAACCATTTTTGAAGCAATACAACATCGGTTACGGTAAAATATCCGTCTTTGTTGACATCACCCTCAATTGTTTCTGATGTTAATGCTACAAATGATATATTGTTTTCAACTGCATAGGTTTCTGCCGCCGACTCAGAATAACCGTAAATAGTCAGGATCTCCGAGACCTTACTCCCTATATATCCCATCGCATGGTCTTCAATACTAATGACACTTTCTGGAATTTGTATTTTTTCCAAAGAATCACACCCCGAAAAAGCATATCTTCCAATTTCAGTTACGGAATCTGGAATGTTTATTTCTGTCAATGCGGTGCATTTGTAGAATGCATTTCTTGGAATGGAAGTAATTGAATTACTGAGCTGCAAATTAGTCAGAGAACTACAGTCGCTCGTTAGCATTCCACCTATAGATGTAACTGTATTCGGAATCGTCAATGACACCAGATTTGTACATCCATTAAACGCACTTTCTCCGATAGTCTCTACCTGATTCAGATCAATCGTTTCTAAATCTGTACTTGCAAAAGCACTTGAACCAATTGATTTGACCGAATCAGAAAGAATTACAGATTGTATGCTTTTGTTCGTAAATGCTCTATCGCAAATAAATTCTACACCATCTGGGATGACAAGTTCAGTATCCGTTCCCACATAAGTTTGCAAAAATTTGTCCTGTACAATGATCCAATCCGATTGATCAGAAAACCACTTTGTTCCACCAAACACACCGCCGCCGAGATAAGTTAATTCTCCCTCAATTGTAATGTCTTCCAAGGCAGAACAGGAAACGAATGTAAATTCATTGAGTGCTGTCACATTCTGTGGAATTGTAATACTTGTCAGTGAGGTACATTCATAAAATGCAGCACTACCGAGTTCTGTCAGTGTTTCAGGCAGCTGAATTTCCGAGAGCTCCGAACAATAGGAAAATGCCCAGCTTCCTATGCTTTCCAGTCCTTCAGAAAGTGTGACAGATTGCAACTGTGTACAATTTCCAAATGCACCAGTGTCGATAGAAATAAGCGAAGACGGCAGATCTATGCTTTTTAACGAAGAACAATTCCTGAAGCTATTGGTTCCGATAGAAGTCAATGTAGCCGGAAAATCAACTGTTTCCAGTGCTGTAAGACCCGAAAAAAGCGAATCACCAATTCCTGTAACGCCGTCCTGCAATACAATTGATGTGATCTGATCGCTTTCATAGTACCACGGCAATTTTGTTCCATCACTATATTTTTCAATGACTCCCTGCGATTTTATTGTTAAAACGCCGTCATTTAAGGTATAAAGAATGGCAGCGTCCGCTGGAATTGATGAAAATGGAACACTAAGTATAGCGATTCCACACGCTGTCAATGAACATACAATTTTTCTTACAAGTTTCATAAGCATATTATCTCCTTGTTATAGAAAAGCACCATGGCTTGAAATTGATTCATGACATGGTGCTTTCCGTTCTTAATTCGGTTTATCTTTTCTTCTTCAATACACCAGAGCCGATTACCATTACACCACCAATTACTGTCGCACAACCTGCCAAAGCAACAGCTGTATGATACAATTTGGAATATCCGGTTTGCGGAAGATTTACCTCACCTCCGTCGGATTCTGTGCCTGTACCCGTGTTCGGATCAATAGTGTAAACATCGAGGATATTGCCCTCTGCGTCTATCATAGTAATGATTGCGGTATCATCCGCTGTATACTCGATTTCAGCACTTGCAGGTGTTACACCTGTCTTTTCCTCGTAATCCTTCATTGCCCAGTCGCAGAGCTCATCATCGGATGCTATGTGGGTTGTAGCAGTTGTAGTTGTTTCTGTTGTGGCAGTGATGTTTTCAATTGAATCCGTTGTTTCAGCTTCATCTGTTGTAACAACCGCGGTAGTTATTGTGGTTGTGGCGGAATTGGTTTCTGATGTTGTGTCACTCAATGAAGATGATGTTCCAACGGTAGTAGTGGTAGATGTGATTTCAGATTTGATTGTTGTAGCAGTTGACTCTTCATCGAAAGTTGTGGTTGTTTCTGAACCACTGTCATCTATTGCTTTAGTTGTTGTGCTCGTACTCGTTGTAGTGGTCCCTGTTGTGGTTGTTGTGATTTCTGATGATGGGGTTGTTACTGGTATATCATCTAGTGCAATAAAAGTGAACGCATTCTCGTTTGCATATGATTCGGCTACAGAATCCGCTTCTCCATAGATGGTAAAGTTGCTCATTTTCTCTGTCCAAGCCTCATAATCATATACACCCTCAATATAGTTACATTCATATGTGTAGCCAAATGCCGCTTCACAAATTCGTCCAGTACCGCTCGGGATTTTAATTTCCTTTAAGCTATCACAGCCGCAAAATGCCATATCCCATACATAATCCAATGTATTAGGTAATGTTACAGCTTTTAGATTCTTACAATTCAAAAAAGCTTCCAGTTCAATTTCGGTAACACCATCTTCAATTATCAATTTTTCAACAGAACAATAAGAGTTTTCATCATTGTATAGTTCTTCGCCTGATGTAGCAAATGCCTGAACATCAATTTTCATAACAGGATACCCGTCAATTTCTGATGGAATCACCAAAGTTTCAACCATCCCTTCATATCCAGTAATGCTAGCCGTACCATCTTGTTCAACTGTATATAGAAGCTTATACTCTAGCTCAGAGGCCTCAACCATTAAAGCTGAACTATTTATTTGCTTCATAGTGACTACGCTCCCAAATAGCGTGAATAACACTAACGCAATTAAATATCTGCCACTCTTCTTCATGCTACATCTCCTTCAGTATATTCTACAAACGCACCATTCTCCCATGTATAGTATTTCCCATCAGTACAACGAAAAACGTTTGATTCTTTAATAGAAGTGGATAATTCGTTACCATTTCCAGGGCAAAAATACTGTTTTTTATTATATGAGTACCCAATCAATAGCATCTCAATATCATTTGCAAGAACATCGCCGTTATGATACATCACTTCTCCACCATTAGGAACTCCCCAATAACTATCATTATAAAATAATTCTTTGTTAGGATTATTGCTGATGACAGGCGTATATTTTCTGCTTGAAGAAGTATATGCATCCGCAAGCAATAATGTATGTCCAAATTCATGAGCCGATACCCCTTCAAACTTACCTATACTACGATTCGAAGTATAGAGGTCAATCGTCTTATTGTTATATACACTAAACCCACCAGAGGTTGACGATGTACCATTTGTTAAAACTATATTAACCGTGATATACGATTTATTATTCCCCACTTCTGTAATGATAACTGGATCTACATTTGTATAAACAGTTAGACCCGGATAAAAATCATATTTAGTTCCACAATATTCATTTCCCCATCGTTTCTTGATTCCATCTATAAATAATTCGCCTAATGTGCAATTTTCGCCTAATGTACTAATAATATTATATGATTCTTCTCCTAAATTAACTAAATGATCTAAAGCTCTCTCAGTATATCCTCCTTTTAACAAAACTCTCGGCTTAATAGTAACATTATTATCTTCAACTTGAATGTATACCGCATTTTTTTCCTGATTTGGACCGGTAGGAGCTGTTAACTCAGGGAAAAGAGTCTGAATCGTATCAACCTCAAGGGGATGAAGATCGTCATATCTTGGATCGCTTGTTACATTATTTACTTCATTTCCATCAATAATCCCATCACCATCTGTATCTGCTACTTCTGGATTAGATAGTATCTCAAAATAAATACCGCCATTATCGCTGATATATATATCTGGAATAAACTCATACATATATTTGTAAGCAGCCGCCACTTCGTCAGCATCGTCTACTATATGCATAATAAGTTCTTCACCGTCTTCCAGACCATCACCATCCGTATCACTAAGCGTTGGATCGCTGAAAAGAACCTGACCGTTTGCAATCGGCATGCCATATGTTTCAAATAAATCCGGAATGCCATCTTCATCGGTATCCGTAGTAATGTCATATTTCTGGCCCATATTAACTGTTAAGAAGTATGATATCAGGTCTTCAGCAGTATTAGCGTAATAGTACTCGCCATTTGTTCTGTTTGCCATTTCTTTCAATATGTTTTCATTAACATTTTTTGTTAACCCAATTGTATAAATCCTAATCCCTTTACTTGCCGCTTCGTCAACCAATGAATAGTCAAATTCATCTTCAGGAATTTCTATACCAACTCCATCAACTATGTTAGTAGGACGACCATCGGAAAGGAAAATAATGATATTATCAGCATTCGTGTCAGGCTGTTTTTCTAAGCTATCAATTGAATATCTAAGTGCAGCCTCATAATTAGTTGTGCCCGCTGAAAAGACTTGATCAATCGCATTTTTAAGAGCCTCCTGATCACCGGTTAGCTCCTGTTTTTCGTCCGCACCATCAGCAAAGAAAATAATTGAAGCCAGATCAGCTGCTGTCATTACATCAACAAAACTGTTTGCGGCCGTAATTCGATAGCAATTTGGGTCATTACCGTCCATACTAGTTGAACAGTCTATTGTTATTGCTGTGTGTAAAGTGTTTCCGGTAACTGGATAATTATTTTCTTCCCACGCAGCATACCATCTATCACAATCCACGATCAGATATTTGCTGAAATGTGTAGTTGTAATAGATAACGTAGCATTGCTGCTATCTCGAGTAGTTTCCATTTCTTCGAAGCGTTGTTCACCTTCATTGTACCACAGAACAGCAAGATTGTCAAACGAGATTTCTCCAAGTGCATCCACAGCAACATGGAACGTAAGTGTTCCTTCTGTGATTGTCGAATCGGATAAAATATCATAGGGATTACCAACCAGTCCAACAACATTGGAACACATCCAATCCACATCCATGACGCTTTCTACACTTGTTGTTGAGTCGATATAACCTGTTCCTTCAAACGCCACATCAATCTGCTGAACAACGGTATCACCTTCATCAGCATCAAAGATTTTGCTCTGATTAAACATTTCTTCATTATCCAGAACACCGTCACCGTCCGTATCCGAAATCAAAGGATTAAGTCCAAGCGCAATCTCATCACCATCAGACAGACCATCTCCATCTGTATCCGGATTCAACGGATCTGTTCCATATACATTTTCTTCATCACCATCGGATAGTCCATCATAATCAGAATCTACCACAAGCGGATCCGTTCCGAGCATATATTCTTCATAATTACTCAATCCATCTTGATCGTTATCATATTCTCCATCAGAAAGAATTGTATCCAATGAATGTACATTTGCAGGATCAGAGCCTACATTCAAAATTTCATAGCCATCCGGCAGTCCGTCACCATCGCTGTCTGGATTCAGTGAATCACAGTCATATTTTTCTTCAAATTCATCGGGCAAGCCGTCTCCATCAGAATCCGGCAGTTCGCTCCAGTTAATATCATCATCAATATTGGCAGCAATATAAACAGCATCCTCATCAACAACAACTTCCGTCAACGAATAATCAATGATTTCCGCCTCACCGTCTCTAACACCGATAAAACCAAGTGAAACATTAGAATTTGCAGCCACCGTACCTGTATATGTACCCTTCAGCAAATAATTGTAAGGTTCTAACTCAGTAACTGTAGCAGCCCAGCTGTTAGTGATTTCTGTGATTGTAAAGTTGGTATCAACCATTAACTCCCACGCTTCAATTGGTTCGTCAGTGGTGTTTTCTAAAATGATTTCTCCGTTGAAATATTCATTATTGTCACCCCAAGTTTGATTTACCCGAAGAGATACGCTGTATCCATCTGTTTTATCTGCACGTGTCTGACACAAGGTAAAATCACTCGGAATCTCTTCGCAATTATCAACGGTATAGCTAAAGGTTACAGATGCATTCGGAGCAACATCTGCATTATACCCACTATTGCGGTAATAAGTTGTTCCGTAAGAAGTAGTAGCCTGCTGTGCATCAAACAGACCGGTTATTTCACCATTAGGATCAAAATAAAGCATCCAATTCTCAATAGCCTCGTCACCTGTATTCGACAAGGTTATTGAGACCATCTCGGTAACACCCCACGAGTTTGTTACATCATATGTGACTTCATAACCATCATATGTATACGTATAATCAATTGTTTCTTCTGCAAATGCAGGCATACTCAGTGCCATATTTGCAACCATTGTTACGCCCAGTAAAGCAGAGACCATTTTCTTTAAGTTTAACATAGTACGTCCTCCTTAGCAGTGTATGAGTAGAAACTCACACGCCATATTTTTATTAATCGTCGTATCACACTCAATCTCAGCTTGTAAGAACAACTGTGATTGTATATCATAACATTCTACATTTTTTCTACCTCCTTTATCAGTCGTTTTATTTGATTCTAATTTTTTTGATTGGTTACATTATATCACAAACACAGGCAGCGTGCCGAAAAATGTTGTGAACGTTAATATTTTCGTTGTGAACGCAAATTTCCAACAAAAAAGAGTATGACATAGAATGCTGAATTCCGTATCATACTCTTATACTTTTGTTACTTCTCCTTCAAACTCTCCCCAAACCCCTTAATAATAGGTTCAAGGAAATATTCCATCACAGTCCGCCGATCGGTCTTGATTTCCACGTTTCCGGAAAGTCCGGAAATGACACTGATACCATCTGGAACATCCGTGATTTCAATCTTCACAAGGTACACGCTGCCCATCTGCTCACTGGAAAACGCACTCGGACTAATGTATTTAACTGTACCTTTTACAGTACCATACTTGTTATACGAATACGCCTCCAACTTAATTTCTGTTTCCATACCAAGCTCAACATCGGCAATATCCATATTCTTGACATAGCATACCATTTCAACAGGAGTGTTATCAGGAACAATTGTTACCATATCCTGTGCAGAGGTCACGGTTTCACCAAGTGTATTCACTGAAAGACTGTTGATATAGCCGCTGACAGGAGCCGTGATATTCTGGTATTCTGTGGAAAGCCTGTACTTTTCAAGGCTTGCTTCAATTTCATCAAGCTGACTGCTGATCTGCGAAAGCTGAGAATTGATCTGTGCACTGTACTGCGTTTTTGTATCTGAAATCTGCAGATCCGTTTGTTCCATAGCGTTTGCATGCTGCTGTACTACAAGCTCCTGCATTTCTCGCTGTCGCCTTGTACCATTAGCCTGATATTCCTCAAGCTGTATCTGTGCTATCTGATGATTCAGATCAGCATTGGATTTTTCCTTTTCCAGATTCGCAAGTGTATTCTTATAGGTTGTGTCACTATCAAGAATCGCCTGAATGTATGGCTGAAGCTCAGCATCATAATCAGTAACCTTAACCGTTGACATATCCTCGCCGTCTTTAATCTTTGTATAGATTACCTGCTGCGCTTCAAGAATCTCCTTCTGACTATTCAGCTGATTCACATCAATTTCGAGTGATTCAGTATCAAGTTCAATCAGAACATCTCCCTGTTCAACATACTCACCCTCAGCAGTATTGATGGACTTAACTGTTCCGCCGGAATATGACTGCACTACATTCAGATTTCCAATCGGCTGCACACTGCCACTTGATGTAATTACCACATCAAGCTTGGAAAAGCACGCCCAGATTATTACAGCAATCAAAAGGGTAAACACACCTACAATAATCACAGTTCCGGCTTTATGTGCTGGTCGTTCAATAATTTCAAGGAGAGACGGCATGAAATCGTATTTCAGCTCTTTATCACGTTTCTTGCTGTGTTTCAAAACGTATTCCGTCAGCTTATTATCCATCAACATCACCCCTTTGCTGCTGATTGTACAGGTGGCAATACAAACCTTTCTGTGCCATAAGCTTTTCATGGGTATCGTATTCAACAAGATTCCCCTTGTCAATCACCATGATCTTCTGTGCTTCTCTCAGTGTGGAAAGTCTGTGTGCAATGATCAGAACCGTTCTTCCCTTGCAGATTTCCTTGAGGTTATTCTGAATGATGCTCTCCGACTCATAATCAAGAGCTGATGTCGCTTCATCGAAAATGAGAATTCTCGGATTTGCAAGAATTGCTCTTGCAATTGCCACTCTCTGCTTTTGTCCACCGGAAAGTCCCATGCCCTTTTCACCGATAATAGTCTCATATCCATTTGGAAGTTCCAATATAAAATCATGAGCGCCTGCAATTTTCGCACAGTGGATAATCTGTTCCATACTTGCTGTCGGACAATGGATGGAGATATTCTCAGCAACCGTTCCGTTGAACATGAAGTTCTCCTGCAGAACCACACCAATTTGTTTTCTCAGCATAGCAGGATTGACAAGGGAAATATCCATACCGTCAATAGAGATTTTACCGCCCTCCGGAATATACAAACGCTGAATCAGCTTGGAAATTGTACTCTTACCGGAACCGCTTCGACCTACAACGCCAACAATGGTATCAGGTTCAATCTCAAAGCTCATGCCCTTGATAACCTCTCCACCCTGCGGATTGTATCGGAAATGCACCTTATCAAACACAATCTTACCTCTGATTTTCGGCATTGCCGTCTGATTGGTATTCAGAATTGGTTCAGGAGCAGTATTGAAAATATCTCCGATACGTTTTACAGACAATGAAGCCTGCTGATATTCCTGCCATAGCTGAACGAGTCTGAGAACAGGTCCGCTTACTCTGCCTGAAAGCATACGGAACGCTACAAGCTGTCCGACGGTGAAATTGCCGTCCATAACCGCCTTTGCGCCGAAGAACAGAATCAGAAGATCGAACACTTTCTGAATAAACTGACCTGTTGTACCTGCTGTTGCAGATACCATCGATGTCTTATAGCTTGCCTTGACATAATCAGACTGCAAATCTCCCCATTTTTTCTCAAATTTAGGCTCAAGAGCATAGGATTTCACTGTCTGAACACCTGTAATTGATTCTACAAGGAAAGACTGTGTATTCGCACCTGTTTCAAATTTTTCGTCAAGACGTTTCTTGAACAGGGGAGTAACTATTGCCGACAATATCGCATATACAGGGATAGAGCAAATAACAATTACTGTAAGCATCTTATTGTAGAAAAACAGCACGACGATATATACGATGACGAAAATCAAGTCAATCATAGAGGAGAGCGGCGTTCCAGTCAGAAAGCTGCGTATACTGTCCAGTTCTCTCACTCTTGCGACCGTTTCGCCAACTCTGCGTGATTCAAAGTATTTTAGCGGTAATGCGAACAGGTGCTTGAATAGCTTAAAACTCAGCATCACATCAATTCGATTGGTTGTATGAGTAAACACATAGTTCTTGGCAAGTCCAAGAATCAATTCGTATATGTAAACGATTGCAATGCCGATTGTCAGTACATTCAGCGTGGACATACTCCGATGTACGAGCACCTTATCCACAACCACCTGCGTCATAACGGGCGTAAGAATTCCTAAAATCTGCACTGTGAATACAGCGATAAGAACCTGAATGAACTCCTTTTTGAATTTCAAAATTGTCGGGATAAACCACTTGAAGCTGAACACGGCTTCTCTGTCAGCAATACCTTTCTTGGTAATTAGAATTGAAGTTCCATCCCAGATTTCCGCAAGTTCCTCACGAGATTTGATTTCAGGCTGCGTTTTATCCGCAAAGAGAATCATGTATTTATCCTCTTTGGATTTCGCAATGATAAAGAATTCGTCATTCTTATCCTTTGCAATGATGGGAGCTGTTACGCTCTTCAGCTTATTCAGATTCAGTTTACAAAGCTTTGCTCTCATCTTCAAGGCTTTTGCAGACTGGATAATCTCTATTTCACCGGTTTTCTGCTCCGGATCAAGCACAGTAAGATTTTCTGCCTGTTCCTTAGTAATAGGGATGCCATGAAATTTCATGACTATCATAAAGCATGACAAGCCGCTGTCTTGCTTTTTCGCCATTTTTCGACCTCCTTAACAAAAGCAAGTGCAGCAGCACTAAAGCCGCTGCACTTACAGGAATTCATTTTTTAGTTATACCGCAGAATTAACAAGAAGCTGATTCATTGCAGTCACATCTGCCGAAGCGTCTGCAACATTGATTCCGTCAGAAACATTGTCCTCATCTGCAAATGCGGACATATTCTCAGTCAGAATCATCACCTGAAGATCTGTCTGGTCTGCAACTTCATCTGTTTCATCTGCAACTGTTGTACTGTCGGTTACATCGGAAATAATTGTATTGTCTGTTTCATCTACCAATGATGTCGCAAGAGGAGAATCCATCATGTAGATCGCTGTCAGTGTTTCAGCATTGGACTGAACCACATCCTCATCACTTGCCTCTGCAACAACAGTTTCCAATGCTGCTGTTTCGGAAACACTGCTTTCGGTTTCTGTTACAGCCGTTTCTTCTGTTGCCAATGTGGGATACTGGCTGTATTCCATCTCCCATGTTTCCTTGTTCACCGCTGCAACTGCGCCGTCTGCAAATTCAAGTGTGAAGCTGCCCTGACTCCATCTGTAGTTGCTGATTGTCAAAGTATCGCTTGTACCATTCACAGAAATAACAAGGTTGTTTTCGGACTGGCTGTTGAGTGTTACCTCATCGGAATTGATGTCAGTCAGCTTAATGATCGAAACATCACTGCCCCATTCGTTGACAGTGTCATTGCCATAGCCCTTAGCGAAAATGTATGTATCAGTACCATTACCGCCATTCAGACCGTCCGTGCTTGTGCCGCCGTCGAGGATGTCATCTCCATCGTTGCCGTAGAGATTGTCAGTTCCAGCACCACCGTACAGCTTATCACTGCCGCTGCCGCCGTTCAGACCGTCATCGCCATCACCTGCGTCGATAATACCGTCATTGTTGTTAGGTGCACTTAGCCATTCAGCACTAGCCGAACCGTTCACAGTGTATTCTGTAGTGTCAACATCAGGCTGTGTAGTTTCATTGTCGGTATTAGGATTATCTGTTGTAGTATCTCCTGTTCCCGTATCGCCTGTGTCAGGATCACCTGTACTATCACCTTCAGAATCATTGTCAGAAGATGTATCGGAACTGAGTTCAAGTTCCCAAGTTTCCTTGTTAACTGTGCCTGTAGCACCATCTGCAAACTCAAATGTATATCCACCCTGATTCCACTGGTATCCATTGATTACAAGCGAATCATTTGAACCATTTACGGATACAACAAGATTAGCGTCCTGATGAGAAACAGTAATTTCATCTGCATTGATATCCTTGAAGTTTACAATACTGCTGCCACCCCAATCGTCAATGCTATCATTTCCGTAACCCTTACCAAAAATATAAGTGTCGTTACCGTTTCCACCACTCAGATAGTCATTGCCATCTGCACCATCAAGAATGTCATCGCCGTCATTGCCGTACAAGTTATCATTACCTGTCTCGCCATAAAGCTGGTCGCTACTATTACCGCCGTTCAGATTATCATTACCATTTCCGCCGTATAAAGCACCGCCATCATTACTTCCGGACATCCAGTCATCATTATCAGTACCGTGAATATCCGTAATCAAATCGCCGAGTTTTGTTCCTCCAACGCTGAAATTCTGGAAGCCAGCACCATCAAAATACTGCTTGATAACCAATGAATCACCTGTGCTAAATGACAAAATTAAATCTCCGCCGTCACGATAAACAGTTGCATCGTCGATAGACAAACCTGAAAGCTCGATTGTATTGTTTCCGGCAGCATCCGAAACAACATCTGTACCATATCCTGCCTTGAACACAATAGTATCATCACCGTGGTCGTCCTGAATGTAGTCGTTTCCAATACCTGCATCTATGCGGTCATTTCCGCCTCCAGCAAAGATATAGTCATCGCCTTCATTACCTTCGATATATGCCCCTTGGTCACCGTCGTAGATTGTGTCGTTACCCTCACGACCATAAATTTTATTCTGACCGTCTGTTGCATTTGCACCATAAAGCTCGTCGTCGCCAACACCGCCGTCGATATAATCTGCATGGTCACCGCCGTAGATGAAATCGTTGCCTTCCTGACCATACATTTCATTGTATCCGTTACCGCCGGAAAGATTATCAACTCCAAGACCGCCTTCCATGTAGTCATAGCCTTCGCCGCCTTGCAGTCTGTCGTCGCCATCTTCGCCGTACATATAGTTCGCACCATTACCACCGATAACGTAGTCATTTCCGGCACCACCAAATGCATGGTCTGTATCTTCACCTGTCACAATTGTATCGTCACCGGCGTCACCATACAAATAATTGTTACCGTTGCCGCCTTCTATATAGTCATTACCGTCATCGCCGTGAAGGGTATCATCACCCTCACCGCCAAACAGTTCGTCGTCATCAGCACCGCCGTTGAGAGTATCGTTTCCGTCATCGCCGAACAACTTATCTACTCCACCATTTCCGTAAAGAATATCGTTGTTTATTCCACCATAAAGTTCGTCATTTCCATTTTCACCATACATCTCATCTGATCCATTTTCTCCATATAGAACGTCCGAATCATCTCCGCCATAAAGTTTATCCTTATCAGCACCACCCAAAATCACGTCATTTCCAGCATATCCGTAAATTACATCATTACCATCATTGCCGTAAATTACATTCTGTTCATCTGTACCAAACAGTTCATCAGCACCATCGGTTCCTATAATTACGCCATCATTTTCAACACTAAATAGTTCACTAAAAAAGTCTCCAATAGCATTAGCTGCACATCCAACACCATCTATAAATTTATTTAATGCTTCAGATGCCGCATCGCCTATAATTTCCGCACCATCTGCCCAGCATGTAAAGAAATTTATATAATGCTGCTTTACATCTTCTCTTAACTCCGAAATAAAGTTCCCCATATATTCATCGTATTTTTCTCCAATCAGCGATGTCATGAGATCTCCAAAGGCAAAGTCAAATATACAAATCACAGCTAAATCTCTCAATTCTTCTGTCATTCCAGTTATATCAGCTCTCATTTCGGTAACTGCATCAGCAACTTCTTCCCCAAAAAAAGCACTTACAACTTCATCTATAGCATCCTTTGTTAAAACAGCTTCAACTACAGGGCTATCAGCAAACAATCCAAGTATAGGATAATCAGTAATTAAATCAACATTATCTAGAATCTCCGGGACAGATGCTTTTACCACATGATATGTATCCACATTTAACAGCAACGACAGAAGATCGACATTATCTGCTTCTGCTGTACCTGGATTAATTATGTAGTAAACTAAAGATGAAACATTATTTAAAAAGCTTTCAAAACTCTCTTTATTAATTTCAGCAGATGAGTTATTAACAATTGTGAGTGATAACGGATTTAGCACCTTAAATAATGTATTATCGCCCTCCTCTGTGAAATACATTTCACCATCATCAGTATAATTAAATACAACAAATGGGAGATGACCAGTCATTACACCCCATTTCTCTGTGTCAAAAGAATTAGCTGAAAGAAACTTTCGTTCACTACAATCAAGAATCATATTTAGCAAACAAGTTACGATATCAGTATTCGAAGAATATGCGACTATTTTTGACGAATTGGCTTCCAATTCTTCCGTGTGATTTCGCATAAACTCACTCGAAAGCCCCTGTGCATCAAATGCAAAACAGTAGTCTACTATAT
Organism: uncultured Oscillospiraceae bacterium; assembly: GCA_964625045.1. Classification (GTDB taxonomy): domain Bacteria; phylum Bacillota; class Clostridia; order Oscillospirales; family Oscillospiraceae; genus Faecousia. The sequence goes on from CAZVAB010000003.1 coordinate 15,807, forward strand.
TCGACAAAATCGTTACATACGAAGAATAATTGCCTCCAGCAGAATGTCCGCTAACAGTAACAGAGGTCTGTTTTGTTCCATCATCAGAAACAATGCCGTATTTATCATACATATCTTCCAAAAACTTCAACGCAAATTCCTGACCATCAGTGTTTTCTTCCATGCCACCGCTCAATACATTTTGCCACCCCAACTGTAAACCGTCATCAGCATCACTATAATAGTCACCGGCATATATAACGGCCATATCGGTTGCCTTTTCAGAATTATTATCGTCAACTTTGCAGAGACAAAGTGCAAGTACACCAGAAGTATCGGAAAGATTGTTTTCATCCTGATAAGTTGTTGTGGTTTCCTTTATTTCCAATTCACACAACTCAGGATCTTTCAATATTGCTTTTACGACTTTTTCTAGATCCTCTGGATACCCAAATCTATCAGGCGATGCATCAAATGTAAGTTTATCGATATCGCCTTCCTGACCATTATAAAACATTTCTCTAAGCCTTGTTTCTAAATTTCCCCTCGTATCCGTAATTCCCTCGCAATACATTAAAGTACCGATGAGTGCCAATTGTTCGTTTGTAAAATTCATTTCTATTCTCCTTTTAATTTATCAATATTTCTTCTCCAGCAAAAGATCCCTCATACCATTTCATACAGTATTCCATTCCATCATACACTTTTTGTGGCACAGTATAAACATAGAATTTCACTTTCATATTGATTTCATTCCTATAATATCCTATAGTGTTATCTGTTTCATTAGCAGAACTTGTGGTATTGCTAGCAAATTTTTCAAAAAGAAGCGTCAGTTCTTCTTTATCAAAGATTCTATCATCTGAAATATATACATCACACACAAAATAAGTCTGTTGCTTCAGCTCTTCATAAGTAAGATGCGGACTGGTATTAAAGGGTAGTTCTTTTTCATCAGCACTAATTTCAATAAACTTAAAATCTGACAAGTATGTTTTTAAATATGTCTCTATCTCCTCTTGAACTTGAGGAAGATATTTGTGCCGAAGATAATTCTCACTAATCACTTCATAATAATCCTTGGTATGAAGTGTTGCCTGGAACTCGATGCCATCTTCAACACATCTGACATCACAATCCTCAGCTATTGACATCATTCCGATAGAGCCCCCCAATATTTCAAACTCCATTCCATATTTTTCTTCAAGTTCTTCCTTTAGAAATACACGAGCACTGCTTTTAGGAACACTAGACTCATCTGAACAATTTGAATCATTATGGCTAATACTGCTGCATCCTACTAAAGATAAACTAATTACAGTTGCAAAACATAAAGAAGACAATCTCATATAAATGACCTTTCTGCGACAATTCACTCTTTAAGAAATTTTAACATTTTTATCTTAACCAGTGCGATGAGCAATAAGCTTATTCTTGACGCAACCTACCACTAACATAGCACTCATTATTATGAATACAAATGACATAGCACTTAGTAAATTCGAAATGTGCAATATCCCAAATAGAATGCTTAATACCACTTCTACCATAGTTATAATGATAGCTCTTTTTCTGTAGACCGTTGCTTCTATTTCATCAAGAGGCTTATTTTTATCTTCTACTGGCGAAAGAAAAACAATCAAAATAATCGATAGTACAACAAGAATCCAATACCACCAATGATTTAATACAATACATCTCAAACATATTGAAACAGCAATTAGCATTATTATCGAAATCATATAACATTTTAACGGTGTTCTTGCATGATATCCACCTGCATAGCTTCTTAATGGAATATAAGCAACCATAAAAACAACAAGCTGAACAGTGCTATCAAATAACAAGCCGATGCCGAGAGTTGTAACAAGATTCAATAGAATTGTTAGTCCTTGATTAAATCCGTATACATACAACTCTCGGTCATCCGACTTAATTATTTGATTTTCTTCCAGATGCACTACAAGTTGTTTTGCTGTTTTAGCAAACACTAAAACTTGCGGAGTTTCTTTGCTTTTTCTGGAAGTTCAGCCTGATGTGTCAGAAAGATACATGTAGAATTAGCTGTCATTGTTGTTACAACCATTGCAAAGGCTGCCATCCATGCTCCATATTTTCTAATAAACTTGTTCACCGTTCTCACCTCCTAAAGCGATGTTTATTATATCACAATTTCAAATGTCGTGCCGAAAAATGTTGTGAACGTTAATATTTTCGTTGTGAACGTTGATTTTTAACAAAAAAGGCCGGTGCAAAGAATGCACCAGCCTAATTTTATACTGCCACTTTCGCTTTTACATACATCATAACGGTAACTGTAAACCAACCATCCGCATGACTCCAATCTACATAGCCATCATATTTCTCCATCGCTCTTTCAACATTTTTTAAACCATATCCATGATTGTACCTGTCAATTTTATTAGTGACAGGTCTCCCTTCTTTCTCTATTAAATCGCCGTTAAAAGTGTTTTTGATTTCTATAAAAAGTCTGCCCTTTTCATAGAATATACTAACGAATAGCTCTCGTTCGGATTTTTCTAATACACAGCTTGCCTCAATAGCATTATCAATCAAATTACCGACAACAGTTGTAATGTCAGTTGCATCAAGCAATAAATTATTTGGAACAGAAATATCAGCATGAATTCGTATATCCTTGTTTATGGCTTCATTTAGTTTGTAATTTATGACACTGTCTATTGCAATATTTCCTGTATCGCTAAAAGTTGTATCACTGTAAAGTTTCTCATCAACAATAGAATAGATATAATTTTCTGCCTGTTCTGCGTTTCCTCTCTTTATTATCTCAGCAATTGTAAAAAGATGATTCCGCGTGTCATGTCTAAATCTTCTTGCACTCTCTGCACTCGCTTCCATGTACCGGCATTGGTTATAATAAAAATTCTTTTCCTTTTCAAACATAACTGCAGTCAGCCTGTCTTTATATGAAACCTGTAGATCTTCATATAAATAGAAAACGATGACATTAATTGCAAATATAACTGCAACAGAAACTACTCCCCTTAATTTATCCATGTTTTCTGATTCAACCAACACTATGATTAGCCACAGCGAAAATAAAGGGATTAAGAAAATAGCTATCCATTCTTCAATTTTAACTGTACCGTCCTTTTTTTGTTTTTGTAGTTTTAAACAGATAAGCGATATCAAGTATAAAACCATCGCTATTGCTATCAATCCAAACGATTCAGAATATGTCCCTTTTTCAAAAATCGATACTCCAAGATAGCCTGTTGAAAAGGCTACTGCAACATCTGTAAGCAACATAAAAATATATAGAAATACAGAGAATAGCACTCGTTTAAGTAATGTGGTATTATAGTTCAAGGAGATAGTTATTATTGCTGCTAGATTTCCAATAAGATTCAAAACAGGAATATTTATGGTAAAATAAAGTGAACAGACAATGATCGGATATATTAAGTGCGATAAATAATATATTGGTTTCGGCGTCTTGGGTTCCCCAAGGAAGGATGTCATGAAATTCTTTATATAAAACATTCCAAAGAAGTATGTTACTATATATGTAAGATCAAAAAACATGATTTTTTCTCCTTTCAGTATTTTTTGCTTGCCACGCTCGTATTTCTTTACGTCTAGAAGAACCTATTGGAATATTTTGTCCATCACACATGGTAACCTTGTCGTATTCATATATTTCAATGTAATCAGGATTAACAACATATTTTTTATGTAAAAATAAAAAACCACATTTTTTCAGTTGATCGTTATACGCTGATTCTAGAGTTCCATAATACTCAACCGATTGTCCGTTCGATAAGATCACATTAACAACTCGATTATCAACTGATAAATACCTTATTTCTTTAATTTTTATTTTCTTGATATCAGCACCAATTTTGCATTCAAAAGTTTCACTCCAAATCCCCTTGATTTTCATAAATCGTTGCAGGACAATTTCAACTTCGGCTTCTTTAATATCCTTTACAAGAAAATCTAATGGGTGAAAAGAATGTAACTCCATACTGTATTGTTGTTTAGCAGATATGAAAACAATTTGTTGTAATTCGTCTTCCAAAACTTCTCTGATATATTTACTGACATCAATCCCATTCATAGACTTCAATTCTATGTCAAGAAATATGAGATCAAAAACCTCACCATTTTGTAAAGCATCACAAAATTTTTCTCCGCTCAAATATGGTTCAGCCTCTATTTCAATACCGCGTCTATTTGAAATGTTGTGTAAATAATTCTCAATTTGTCCGCATATTTCCACTATGTCATCAACGATAGCTATCCGTATCATTCAATCACCACCTGATTTTCAATGTAATACCATTATATCACATTCTCTGCTATTTTTCAAGCCAAATAGCGTATAATCGGCATGATATTGTGAAATAGATGATTAGATATCATCACGACATAAGCATAAACGCTCAAAATCGGATATAATAGTAACAGGGGCTGTGACCTTTCGCAAATTTAGGTCATTTGCGGTGATGTGCAACTCTATGTAATCATATTAAGTATACAATAATCAGACAGAAAAGTCAAGACAGAATTGTAGAAAATCACAATGGTAAAAAGAAAATCATCGGCTTAAACAATTCTTGAAGTCCATTTCAGTTCGATTTTTAATAAAATAAATCACATAGACCGTCGGAATGGTGGTCTGCAGAAGGGAGAGTTATCTATGGCTCGCAGAGGAGAAAATATTTATAAGCGTAAGGACGGCCGTTGGGAAGGTCGTTATAAGGCAGGTTATGACGCAAACGGCAAGGCAAAATATCGCTCTGTATATGCAAAAAGCTATCAAGCTGTCAAGGAAAAGCTGATGTCATTGAAGTCGGCACCTGTGAAGCACGAACATTCCGGTCCTTTGACGGTGAAAGAGCTTTTTGGGGAGTGGATGTCCGCAGTGAAGCTAAAAGTGAAGATTTCGACCTATGCCAACTACAGAATGAAGGCGGACAAGCATATCCTGCCTGCTTTTGGCGGTATTCGCTATGAGAAGTTGACCACAAAAATGCTTCATGCCTTTATCGAGGAAAAACTGAATTCGGGACTCTCGGCAAAATATGTGTCCGATATTGTTATTGTATTCAAGTCAATGGCGAAATACACTGCTACTACACATAATTTCCAGAATCCACTTGCAAATGTAGTCCTGCCGAAAGCAGAGAAAAAAGAACTGCATCTGTTAACAGAATCACAGCAGCAGCAGCTTTGCCGCACTCTGATGGAGGAAAACAGTAAAACTTCGCTTTGCGTACTACTCAGTATGTATACAGGACTTCGTGTGGGCGAAGTCTGCGGCTTGAAATGGTCGGATATTGACTTTGAGAAAAGCATCCTCACCGTCAATCGTACTGTACAGCGTATCAAAACAATGAGTTCTGATTGTGCTACAACAATTTCTATTGGTAAGCCTAAAAGCAGAAGCTCGATGCGGCAGATCCCTTTGCCGGAGTTTCTTGCAGATATGATGGATTGTTTCAATAAGAAAAATGACAACTATATTCTTTCCGGTAGTGAGAGAGTTATTGAACCTCGTACCATGCAGTATCGTTTCAAATCGCTGTTGCAAAAAGCAAATCTGCCGTCAATTAATTACCATGCCTTGCGTCATATGTTTGCAACTAATTGCGTCAAGGCAGGATTTGATGTAAAAACACTATCAGAGTTGTTGGGACATTGTTCCGTAGAAACAACATTAAACCGCTATGTGCATTCTTCGATGGAACGCAAGGCGGAGTGTATGAGCCTGCTGAAATTTGCAGCATGAAGTTAATTTGCCGTCAGAAGTATTGTCTTGGAAAACAGTAAATTCTACGAAAATACGATGCTTTTTTGATGAATCGCAGGAATGACCTAAATTTGCGAAAAATAAAAGGCAGATTCATTTTGATTTGAATCTGCCTTTAAAAATATATTCTGTTGTAATGTTGAGTTATCTATTCTATTATGTCAGATGCATAAAAAATCCACTGACAGATTTCTCCATCAGTGGTAATAACGTATTTTTGCCGTCAGCTATGATTGTACTCAAACTTCCCAATCTGACAGCTATGCTTCTTCTCTTTTTCATCGTAGTTGATACCGACCAGGAGAATGTCTCCTCCATAACCCGAAATGGCATCGCAGTAGCCCTTTTCCTTGATCTGCTCAATTGCACCACCGCTGGAATGATTCCATTTCAGTTCAATGAGCAGTGCAGGCTTACGGGATTTCTTCTTCGGGAAGAACAATATATCCGCATATCCCTTGCCGCTTGGAAGCTCCTGAAAATCGTAGTAATCATCCACACGGCTGACATAGGCAAGCATGATGACCATGCGAAGTGCCTGTTCATTGTTGTAGAACTTAGCATTCGCATAGTACTGGTGTGCCATTTCAATTCGCTGTGCGACTTCGTCACCGTCCATGCGAAGGGTAGCTTTCAGCAGGGCATCGGAATTTTTGATCACTCTGGAGAGTTCCTCACGGGAACTGTTTTTTGTTGCTCGGATGAACTCTGCACGGACTTCTTCGTTCGGAATATATACCGATTTCTCGTTTCCGTTATAAGCAAGATAACCCAGATGCACCAGCAGCGTCAGTACATCATCACGGTTGTGGATATTCACCATGTCATTCTGGAATGTTTCAGGGTCGATCTCGATCATTTCACCCGAAAGCATTGCAATGATCGCCGTCCTGACCTCGTCAAAATTAGTGTCAATATAAAACCGCAGCGATTCGTAGGTTTCGGTTTTTGTCCAGTAGCTGCCAAATTTTCTTTTCGTCACAGCATTGATAACAGAATTCGGACTGTAAACCGACTGAACATCATCAAAGGAATATCCGTCATACCAACGTTTACACTCTTCAAAGTCCATGTCATAGCGTTCACACAGTGTCTTTACTTCATCTTCGGTAAACCCAACATACTCTGCCAGTGCAAATGGTTCTACCATTGTAAATTCATCAAAATTATTCAGTGCGGACTGCGTGCCGTACTTCTTGATGGGCAGGATTCCCGTGATGTAGGCGAGTTTGATGAAAGCATCAGCGGAGCCGCCCTTGAACATTCCGCGAAGGAAATTGACATAACATTCCTGAATTGCCTCATTTTCCTTGTCCTCACGGAACAGGCAGTCCCATTCATCAATGATTACAATAAACTGTTCACCTGTCTGCGTATTGATTTCAGCTAGAGCGTGTGGAATATCGTTCTCATCGTCCTTCAAGATATTCGAATATTCAACTTTCAGTTCCTTAACAACAACATCCTGTATATGCTGAACAATCTGCTGCATATTATTGTGCCTTGAAGCATAGCTCCGAAATTCTTGCATATCCAGATAAATAACTGTATTCTTATTCAACTCATCCTCAAACGTCGGCAGTCCGGCGATTTTCAGACCAGAGAAGATCTCCCTCGAATCACATCCCTTGCTGTAATATGCCGTCAGCATATGTGCCGCTATAGACTTTCCAAAACGGCGAGGTCTGCTGAAGCAGATGAGCGGACGCATCTTACCGATTCTGTTATTTGTAAACTCAATTAAGCCGGATTTGTCAACATAGGATTCATCGCTTGCCACAATTGCAAATGCCCCATTCCCCGGATTCACATACTTTCCCATATGGCACACGCCCCTTTCCTGTTACTGATATTATACCATAATTTTTACGCTATTGCAAGTGTTATGGGTGGGGATTCAGGATTCTCCCCATCCCATCATTCATTACAATCTACTCTTTGCACTTTATTACTTTTATTGGATTTGCTTGCAATGCTTACAAATCATATGGCATTTTATTTCTTATAGTACTCATAATACCCTATACGTCTATGAAAACATGACACATCTAAGACAACCTCTTTCTCAGAAAAGCTGTTAGGAAACCATAAATAAAGAGATGGTACTATATAAGAGCCTTTTCGTAAGACGATTGTGTGAAGTTTACTTTTCTTATTATCGGCATAATATTCTGCCTTGCTTTTATAAAAAGAGGCTGACAGATAAGGTCTTCCATGAATACGCATTTCTCCGCCACGATATACAATAATATCAAAAGGAATAGGTGGAAATTTACAAATCTCTCTTTGATAGGTGTCTATTAGGACATCATCATAGCTGTTGCCTCGTTTTATTCCATGACTCTGAATTGAAATCAACTTGCTTATGATTAATTCATCTAAGTTCCGAATATAATCTCCCCATGTTTGCTCACAAAAGGATTTCAATTCAGCATCATTAGTATACTCTTTTATCGAATCTATTTTTAACAACATTTCGCAAATTCTCCCTGAATTTGATACATTTCTGACTATGTGATTACTGATTATCGCCTAATTTATACACCAAGGTGCAGTTTTATCACTGCCATAATCTCATCCAACCGCTTCTCACCAACGCCCTTGATACTGCCGATTTCCTTCCTCAGCTCACCAAGATCAAGCGTCGGAGCATCTGCATCTTCCATGACGTTGTTGTAGTAGTTCATGAGGAAATTTTGCATCTCCTCACGGGTCATGCTCTTGATTTTCTTGTATGTAGCCCTATCCAGCGTTTTCTGTTCCATATTGCACCTCTCATCTCTTTAATACGACTTCAAACGATCCGTCTGCATTGCACTTCAGACTCAGCGTCCGGATATATCTCTGGAAAAACGCCTCTTTCTCCTTATCCGATGCAGTAATCCGAGCTTCTTCATAGATCTGCTGCACCAGTTCCTTGCCGTTGAGATACACAATATCCGGCAGGTATTTTCCCAGAATATCAAACAGTACAGCACGTTTGAATTCCTCCACATTACCCGAACAAAAATCATCAATGGAGCAATAGTAGATATCATGTTCGGAGAGAGCATTCTTGATGGCAGAGCCACACTTGGCATACTCATACATAACGAGGAATTTTGCCTTCGGCAGTGAGCAGATCAATCCCCAATAATCGGAGTCACTGGACACCAAAATAAACGAATCAATCCCGTCCTCATAATAGCTCTTGCAGACACCGGCGGTCATCATAATATCAACGAGGGATTTTCTGTCGGTCACACGCTGTACCTCCACATGCTCAACAGGAATGCTCGTGAACTGATACAGCCAGTCCCAGCCGATGGATGTGTGGTAATCGTCATAAAGATAGATTTTCTCAATCTTGCTTAGCTCATCGGCATCCAGATTCCGCAGAACGCTGTACAGCTTGTACACATCGGAATTCTCACAGTCAACCACAAGTGCTGTATGGTTACTCTGCTTCACAAAATCATAGATATTGTTCTTTGTTTCGCTGTGAGCGTCACGGTATTTGGTGTAATCATCGAAATGGTCATCGTGCTGCTTGTAAATCACGCTGAGGAATTTTCCATCGCTGTAAAGGATACTGCCTGCATCAACGGGAATCCAATGAACGTACATCTGGAAGGGATACTTGTCGATATTTGCCATGTACTTCTCAAATTCTTTCTTCAGCACATCCTTCTTCGTGTACTTCGGAATGCAGAACAGCTCCCGTATGTATGCCCAATTCACCCAGTCATAGAACAGCTCTGAGCAAGCGTCGATGTTCTCGCTGATGAGCTTGGTGAGGTCGTGCATGTACTGTTCAGCACGGTAATTCGGCTTGATGACGTTGATGCCCCATTTTGCAAGCTGCTTGATGTTGTCGTGGTCGTACCATTCCAGCCTGTCCAGATTCATGAGATTATACCGCATTTCGGTGTCGGTTTTCTTGAACTTCTGGAACAGCGTGGTGCGGAGCTTGCAGAGATAGCGGATAATGGTCGCACCCTTATGGGCATACAGCTTTTGCAGCGTGTCGTGGCATTCTGCGTCGAAGCACTGCTCAACAATGTGCTTTTTCACGCCGATGAGATAGGCTATGGTTGTGACGAGTTCTTTGGTATCGACGGTCATGGTATCGCCTCCGTG
>CAZVAB010000004.1:0-25317 GCA_964625045.1 uncultured Oscillospiraceae bacterium
GAAGCCCAAGGAGGTATTGGTCAGCCAGTTGCTCCTCTTATTGTAGCTTAGGCAACGGAAAACCGTCAGAAAACCAAAAGCGACAAGCAATTCCGTCTGATGCTGGACAGCCAAAAGAGAAAATACAAAAACCGCACACTGATCTCTGCCAGCATCGTGCTGCTGGGCTTTATCGCCGCCATGATCGCAAATCTGGCCTACACCGAGGGGATGATCGCATTCTTCATTGTGCTGGGCTGCTGTCTGATCAGCGAAGTCTGCCAGTTGATTTTCGCCAACAGTGCCAAGATCCTGGTGGACGAAGAGGACAACACTTACACGGAGCGGATCAACCAATTCAACTCCGATGTGGTGGAAACGGTGGTCAAAATCTCTTTTCTGAACATCTTCCTCTTTGCCTTCTGTCTGCCGCTGGTAACGCTGATCAGGGGCAAAAACATCGGCCTGAATTTTGAGACCTGGGGCGGTTACGGAACGACGTACATACTCATGATCCTGCCCCTTAGCTACATTCTTTATACCCTGTTTGTAAAAAAAGCGCTGCAGCGCCGGGGGCTTCTGATATTGACCGATGGGCAAATCGTAAACATGAAACTGCTCAAAAAGGTCACCGCCGTTGCCCTGTGTATTGCATTGCCCCTGTGCATTGGCATTTTCGTGTTCAATTGCATCGTTGCGCCCACAAGATGGCATTATGTCGAAGAGACATTTTACGATTGGGCCGACTTCAAGGCCTATGTGGAGAACGATTTCGACCGCTGGTGCATAGGCGAGTTGGTCCCACCAGGCGGCAGTGTCGTTACGCCCATCATCCCCAGCGACGAGGACGAGAAACTGTATGAGGAGTTCAAGGTCACGCAGACCATTTGCGACAGCAACGGAGAAGTCCTCTGTGAATTCTACTACTATCCCGAACTTTACCGGGAGATCCGTTTCTCAGAGAATGCCGATGACAAGCTGCCTGTCACCATCGTAACCCATGTTAGAGTTTTCGAGGAAAAGGTCGATTGGGGCATTCCTCTTTACGCCTTTCTGGTTGCGGATCTCGTCACCGCCGCAGTCGTTTACTTCGTAAAAGCCAGAAAAAACACATAATCGGACACACAAAATGGGCCTGAAGCATTTGCTTCAGGCCCAAATATTTTAGAATCTGCACTTTTCAGCAATGTAGTTCTTCAGCTCGCTGATGGGGATACGGACCTGCTCCATGGTATCACGGTCACGGACGGTGACGCAGTTATCAGCAGGGGTATTCTCGTCGCCCACGGTCTGGAAGTCCACGGTGATGCACAAGGGGGTACCGATCTCGTCCTCCCGGCGGTAGCGCTTACCGATGGAGCCGGAGTCGTCAAAGTCCACCATGAAATCCTTCCGCAGCTCGGCATAGATCTCTTCCGCCTTGGGGGTCAGCTTCTTGGACAGAGGCAGAACCGCTGCCTTAAAGGGAGCCAGTGCGGGGTGCAGGTGCAGCACGGTGCGGATATCGTCCTTGCCGTTCTTATCCTGGCCCACCACTTCCTCGTCGTAAGCCTCGCACAGGAACGCCAGCGCCACACGGTCGCAGCCCAGGGAAGGCTCAATGACATAGGGGATATAATGCTCGCCCTTTTCCTGATCGAAATACTCCAGGGACTTGCCGGAAGCCTCCTGATGGCGGCCCAGGTCGTAGTTGGTACGGTCCGCAATGCCCCACAGCTCACCCCAGCCGCCGCCGAAGGGGAACTGGTACTCGATATCGGTGGTGGCACGGGAATAGAAGGCCAGCTCTGCGGGATCGTGGTCACGCAGGCGCAGGGAGTCTTCCTTGATACCCAGAGAGATCAGCCAGTTCTTGCAGAAGTCCTTCCAGTAGGCAAACCACTCCAGGTCCGTGCCGGGCTGGCAGAAGAACTCGCACTCCATCTGCTCAAACTCACGGGTACGGAAGGTGAAGTTACCGGGGGTGATCTCGTTACGGAATGCCTTACCCACCTGGCAAACGCCGAAGGGCAGCTTCTTCCGGGTGGTGCGCTGGATGTTGGCGAAGTTCACGAAGATACCCTGGGCAGTCTCGGGCCGCAGGTAAACAGTGGAGGTAGAGTCCTCCGTGACACCGATCTGGGTCTTGAACATCAGGTTGAACTTGCGGATGGAGGTGAAATGATGCTTGCCGCAGTTGGGGCAGACCACATCCTCATGCTCGGCAATATAAGCGTCCATCTCATCCTGGGTCATGGCATCCACGTTCACATCCTTGCCGGACTCAGAAGCGGAGATCAGCTGATCCGCGCGCTGACGGGAGCCGCAGCCCTTGCAGTCCACCAGCGGGTCGGAGAAGGAGCCCACATGACCGGTGGTGATCCAAGTCTGGGGATTCATCAAAATGGCGGCATCCAGGCCCACATTGTAGGGGGATTCCTGCACGAACTTCTTCAGCCATGCCTTTTTCACATTGTTTTTAAACTCCACACCCAGGGGGCCATAGTCCCAGGAGTTTGCCAGACCGCCGTAAATCTCGGAACCGGCGTACACATAGCCCCGGTTCTTGCAGAGACTGACGATCATATCCAGTGTCTTTTCGCTGTTTTTCATATCTCTATCCTCCAAAATTTAGGATTTTGTTTCGTTTGACAATTTATTATACAAGGCTTTTCACAGGAAATCAAGGGATTTCTTGCTTATTCCTTGGCGATCAGTTCCGGGCCCAGATCCTCCGCCATCATCCGGTAGACCATATCCGCAATATCCACGGTGGTCATGCCTGCGTATTCCTCCGGCTGGATGGTTTTCAGCAGGTGCAGCTGTACATCGGTGGGCTTGAGCTTTTTCAGATTTTTGAACACGGAGCGGGCATTCTGAATGGTGCAGACCACAATGGGCACCTGGGCCTTCTGGGCGATCTTGAACACGCCGGGCTTCAAATGCCGCAGCAGCTCGTCACCGCAGATGTAGCCCTCCGGGAACACGGCAATGGACACCTCATCCTCCTTCAGCAGACGGATACAGTTGAGGATGGTTTTCAGCGCTTCCCGGTCATTTTCCCGGTTCAGGGGCTGGCAAAGCAGCTTGTGCATCATGGGCCCCACCAGGAACATGGAGGTATTCTCCCGCTTGGTGATAAAGGCAAGCTGGCTCTTTTTGAACTCCGCCAGAATGATGCCGGGGTCCACATCGCTGATGTGATTGCACACCAGCAGGAAACGACCCGTTTCAGGGGTCTGCTCCATCCCGGTGGTATGGACACGAACACGGCCAATGGTGATCAGCAGATCTGCATACAGATACGCCAAATTCCGGTGGAATTTGCTGTCGTGAGTCTGGGGCTTTTTCTGGTCAATGAGCAGGCAAACCACCCAGATAAACAGAAATGCCGCCACCAGCAGCGCCAAAAAGCTGCCCGCAAACGCCGCCGGCACCAGCCAGAGCCCTGTCAGGCCTGTGTCCGACAGCAGCCATCCACCGATACCGACCAGCGCAGAAATCAGGGTCATTCCCCAAAAAAGCATAGATTTCCCTCCAAAATCCCAATTTGTTTCTTATTATATCCTATCTCAGTGCAAGAAACAAGACTTTTTTCCCAAGGGTTCCAAAATTTCAGAAAAGAGTTTACATTCCGGGGTAGAAATCAGCTGCCGAACCTGTTATAATGTTTGAAAATATCGTTATGCGGTAACAAAGGTGGTACTTATGAAAAAGCGCATTTGGGAACTGGATGCCCTCCGGGGGCTTTGTATTCTGGGCATGGTGGTCGTCCACTTCATCTATGATCTGGTGGAATTGTACGGTCTTGTAACATGGGAATACCCGGCACTGTTCTTATTCATTCGGGATTGGGGCGGTGTGCTGTTTTTGCTCATCTCCGGCATCTGCGTCACCCTGGGTTCCCGGTGCTGCCGCCGGGGCGCACTGGTCTTCGCCTGCGGCATGATCTGCACCGCCGTGACCGTCGGGATGTACCTGCTGCATTTCTCCGGTCAGGGGATCATCATTTACTTTGGCGTACTCCACTGCCTTGGTATCTGTATGCTACTGTGGCCACTGTTTCGGAAGCTCCCCTGGTGGGGTCTTTTGTCTCTGGGCGTGCTGTTCAGCGCCGCCGGGCTGTATCTGGATACGCTGCCCGGAATTGACAGCTATCTGCTGATGCCCCTGGGGCTTCCCTGGAAAACCTTTGTTTCCTCGGACTATTTCCCGCTGCTGCCCAATCTGGGGTACTTCCTTCTGGGTGCGGCGATGGGCAAAACCCTATACCGCAGCAAGCAGAGCCTGCTTCCCCAGGTAAACGCACAAAGCTGGCCCATCCGCCTTCTGACCCTGTGCGGCAAACATTCTCTTTGGATCTATTTGCTGCATCAGCCTGTTTTAAGCGCTGTTTTCTTCCTGATTTCCATGATCTGATCCTACACAACGGAGGTTTTTCGGTATGAAACGCTTTCTGCACCCTTTCAACACCCCACTGGTAACACTGATTGCCAGCCTGCTTGCCATGGTGATGCGCCTGATCCTGCTGGGTCAGGCCGATGCCACGGGGCTGCTGCCCATGGGACATCCCGCCAGCGTTTTCAGCTGGGTCATCACCATACTGGTGCTGGTTTACCTGCTTCTGTCCACCCGGACACTGAATGAGGCGGCAAAATACGCTTTCAATTTCCCCGCTTCTCCCTTTGCTGCCATGGGCATTCTGGCCGGCGCATTGGGAATCGGCATCAACTCCATTGCGGAGCTGTTTTCTGGTGCTGACACTCTGCAAACCGTCAGCTCCCTGCTGGGGCTGCTCTGCGTGCCGTCCCTGCTTTTTCTGGCCCACTGCCGGAAAGATGGCCGCCGCCCCGGCACATTGTTCAACACGCTGCTGTGCATCTATTTGATGCTGCATCTGGTATCCCATTACCGCCTGTGGAGTGCCTACCCTCAGATCCAAACCTACGGATTTGAACTGCTGGCGCTGGTCTGCCTGATGCTGGCCAGCTACCAGCGGTGCGCCTTTGATGTTGGACATGGCAGCCGGCGGGCCTATGTGTTCACTTCCCTGTCCGCTGCGTTTTTCTCCATTGCTGCGCTGCCCGGCAGCAGCAATGTACTGTTCTACATTGGCTGCGCCATCTGGATGCTCACCGGCCTTTGCAGTCTCAAGCCCAAGCCCGGCCGCTACGCCGCAAAGGAGTCTTGACCCATGAAGCTGCCCCGAAGTGTCCAATTCTGCATGGATGCCCTGGAGCGGGCGGGCTTTGCCTGCTACGCCGTGGGCGGCTGTGTCCGAGATCATCTGCTGGGACTTACGCCCCATGATTATGACCTGTGCAGTGCCGCTCTGCCGCAGGAAGTCTGTGCGGTTTTTGCCGGTCTGCCTTTGGTGCGTGCAGGTGAAAAGCATGGCACCATCGGCGTTGTCACAGAGGAGGGTTTGGTGGAGATCACCACCTTCCGCACCGAGGGGGACTACACCGACAGCCGCCATCCCGGCTGGGTGCGGTTCGTTTCGGACATCGAAGGGGATCTCGCCCGGCGGGATTTCACCATCAACGCCATGGCCTACTCCCCCACCCGGGGATTTGCCGACCCCTTTGGGGGCCGGGAAGACCTGAAACGGAAGATCCTGCGCACCGTTGGAGACCCCCGGACACGGTTGACCGAGGATGCCCTGCGCATTCTCCGGGGCGTTCGCTTTGGTGTCAAATACCGCCTGACCGTGGAAACCGAAACCATGCAGGCCATGAATGACCTGGCAGGACATCTGGAGCACATTGCCCGGGAGCGGATTTTCGATGAATTATGTAAACTCCTGCCTTTGATGACGGCAGAAGACCTTTTAACCTTTTCCCCAGTTTTGACCCGGGCCGTACCGGCCCTTGCTCCCAAGGTCGGCTTTCAGCAGCACAACCCCCACCATGCCTACGACGTGTACACCCACACCGCCCATGTGGTCAGTGCCATGCCCCAGAACCTTGCTCTGCGCTGGGCCGCACTGCTCCACGATACCGGGAAAATCGCCACCTTCACCTTGGACGAGCAGGGCACCGGGCACTTTCTGGGCCACGCCAAGGCCAGTGCCCAAGTAGCGGAGCAAGTTCTTGCCACGCTGAAAGCCCCCACCGCATTGCGTAAACAGGTGGTACAGCTGGTGGATCTGCACATGACCCCCATCGAACCCACCAAAAAGTCCGTTCGCCGCTGGCTGAACCGCCTGGGCGTGGATGCGCTGGGTCAGCTGCTCACCTTGCAGGAGGGGGACTGCCGGAGCAAAGGCGTTTCCTGTTCCCCGGCAAATCTGCCATTTGACCAGATACGGGAGCTGATGGAGCAAATCATCCAGGAAAACGCCTGCTTCACCCTCCGGGATCTGGCGGTCAACGGCAAAGACCTATTGGCCCTGGGCTATCAGGGCAAAGAGATTGGAACCGCACTGCAAAATCTGCTGGATGCGGTGATGGAAGAACAACTTCCCAATGAGCGCACCGCACTGCTGCGGGCACTGGAGACACAAGTATAAAACGAGAGGGACCAAATCAGGTTCCTCTCGTTTTCATATACAAAGAAGCTGTTTTTGAACCGTCCTGCCATCCCGACTTGAGGATGTGGTAACCGCTCAAGTGTCAGGCTGGGGCGGTGCAGAACATTGGTCCACGGGCCAATAGCGGTTTACGGAATAGCCCGGTAGGTATGGTCAGTGATGGCATAGCCATGACCGGGCTTCGGCTGCCACTGATAGCGGTTTTTCCCCTCCTCCGGGAACAACGCTTCCATGATGGCCGCAATCACACCCCCGTGGGTGATCACCGCCGTATCCTGCCGGATCTGCCCAAAGGCTTCCAGCACCCGTGCTTTCATCTGCGCCCCGCTCTCTCCCCGGGGCGGGATGTTTTGCTCATTGTCCCCGGTGAGCCACGCCTGGTATGCCGCATCGGTTTTCAACTGCTCATAGCTGCGCATTTCAAAGGCGCCGAAATCCACTTCCCGGAACCGCTCGTCCACTTCAAACGGCACATCCCCGAACAAAAGCTTCAACGTCTCGTTGGCCCGGCGCATTCCGCTGGTCACAAATACAGCGTTTGGCGTAGAATAGGATAGTTTACATAATTCCTCTTTCCCGGTTTCAGATAAGGAAATATCCGTGCTGCCGCAGTACAAATGCTGCTCGTTTGCCGGTGTTTTTCCATGACGGATCAAATAAATGGTCATTTGAGTCTCTGCTCCAATCCACAGAAGATCCGGCTGACCCGGCTGGCCTCTCCCGCCAAATATTGCACCAGCCGCCCGGTATTGCGCCGCCAGAGCCGGTTTTCCCTGCCCATGGGCACCACACCGCAGAAAATATCCTCCACAATCAGGATGCTGTCCTTCCACTGTTCCCGGTTTGCCTGAAAATAGGCCACCGGATCATGATTTCCCATGGTAAAGCGCTGGATCTCATCGATACAAGTCTTTGAAAAATCGATTTCTCCCGGTGCGCAGGTGAAGATCTCTTCTTCCGTCAAGCCGAAGGTGTCTTTTGCGAAATCCCGCTTTCCCTGATACGCACCGCCGATGATCAAGATCATATTATCCTCCTAAATGAGGGCGTACACCGCCACGGCGCACAGCTCTCCAATGGTCAGGGCGTAGCCCGCAACATCTCCGTTCATGCCCTCAAGGGACTTGTACCCCCGACGCAGCCCCAGTGCATAGCCAGCGGCACAGCCCAGCAGCGCAAAGCCGTATTCCCCCCACAGGCCAAAGCCCAGGGCAAAAAACACGCCCAAAAGCACCCAAAGCACCGCCAGATGGGCCTTTGGCTTTTGCTGCCCCGCATACTGGCTGGTGGACATACTCTTTAATCCCGTCACCGCCAGTGCAGAGCCGCAGCGGCTCACCGCCGGGATCAGGAGCAGCACACCAAATTCCGCCGTTTCCTTTGCGCTGGCGAAAAACACGAACTGGGCCAGCAGCAGCATCACAATGCCGATGACCGCAAAGCTGCCCACATGGGAATCCTTCAGGATTTCCCGCCGCCGCTCCAATGAGCGCCAGGAGCGAAGGGCATCGGTCACATCCATGAACCCATCCAGGTGCATAAATCCGGTGGCATAATAGGGCCAAACGCACAGCACCAGCCCCGCCACCAGCTTTGGCAGCATCAGCACACGGCACAGCCAGGCAAGAAGCACCCAGATGGCACCGACCTCCAATCCCACCACAGGCAGGAACAGCAGCATTTTTCCCTTTGCCTCTTCATCCCAGATCTTGCCGGGGAACGGAATGGCGCAGAACATACTCTGGCACATGGCAAAAGCGTGCAAATAGCTTTTCATTGCGGCAATTCCCCCTTGTAAACGATATACTGCCCCGCTGTCACCTCCACCACCGTATCACACACGGCAGCAAGCCTCCGGTCCACCGTGGCAAGGCTGCGGCGGTAGCGCTCCGTTGTTTCGTCGTACTGCTCCGCATCGGAATAGATGTAGTCGCTGACGAAAACGGCGTGCTTCACTTTTCCGGCGAAGGCCACCAGTTCATCCGCACAGCGCTGGGCGGCGGGCAGATCCATTTCATAATTCTTTTCCACCGGGAACAGGGCATTTTGCATCAGCGCCGTGACACTGTCCACCAGAAAGACCCCATCCGGGTCCGCTTTTTCCAGACAATCCAGAATATTCTTGAAACATTCCACCGTCTCAAAACCCATACCCGCCCGGTCAGCGATGTGCAGCCGGATCCGCTCGTCATCCTCTTTCCCGGTGGAGATCATGGTGGCCACATAGTAGCGTTTTTCTCCCAGGGTCACCGCCAGATTCTGGGCCAGTGTGGATTTTCCATTTTTCGCTCCGCCGGAAATAAAAAAGGTCATTTTCCATCCTCCACGGAGAATTTATCTCCCTCCCGGATCTCCTCCAGGTAACCGTCATCAATGCCCGCCTGGTCGAAAGTTGCCATTTCGTTCAGCACCGCACAAGCTGCTTCCAGAATTTGAAAGGCCAGGGGGCAGCCGCTGCCCTCTCCCAGACGCATTCCCAGCAGCAGCATGGGCTGCAAGCCCATGGCATCCATCGCCAGCTGATAGCCGATCTCAAAGGATGCGTGACTGGGAATAAAATAGCCCCCTGCTTCAGGGCAGAGCCGGAAGGCGCAC
This sequence comes from uncultured Oscillospiraceae bacterium, assembly GCA_964625045.1. Lineage (GTDB taxonomy): Bacteria > Bacillota > Clostridia > Oscillospirales > Oscillospiraceae > Faecousia. The sequence continues at coordinate 9,086 of CAZVAB010000004.1, forward strand.
AGCGCCGCCACGGCGGAAATAAAGCCATCGATGACCACCGGGCGGTGGCTTGCGGCAGCGCCTAAAAACGCTCCGCACATGGCAGCAAGATCAAAGCCGCCCACCTTGGAAAGCACATCCACCACATCATTCCGATCCGGCTGATTGATGGCAATGGCCTGGCTGATTGCCTGCTTTTTCTTTTGAAATCCCTCGTCGGTAATGCCGCCGCCCCTGCCTGTCACCGTCTGCACAGGCACATCCAGCAGCACCGCCAGCACCGCAGCGGAAGTGGTGGTGTTTCCAATGCCCATTTCCCCCACGCCCAGCACATCCGCTTCCGTTTCCCAGGCCAGTTCCGCACCGGTGAAAATGGCTTGCAACGCCTGCTGCCTTGTCATCGCCGGGCCTTTGGCAATGTTCTGGGTGCCAAAGGCGATTTTTCTGTTCAGCACCTTCGGCTCTTTGATGTGGGCATTCACCCCCACATCGCAAACGGTGATCCCGCAGCCGAAATGGTTGCACAGAGTGGATGCGCCGGTTTTATGCCGGGTCAAATTCACCGTCTGGGAAAGGGTGACGCTTTGGGGTGCGCTGGACACCCCCTCTTCCACCACGCCGTTATCCGCGGCAAATACCAGCAGGTGCTTTTTCTCGATTTTGTTGCAAACCTTTCCGGTGATCCCCGCCACCTGGACGGACAGATCCTCCAACCGGCCCAAAGAACCGGGGGGCTTGGCAAGCTCCGCCTGACGGGCCCGGGCCGCACCCATAGCCCCTTCATCCAAAGGCCGTATTGCGGCGATCAGCTCTTCCAGTTCCATATCATCCCTCCAAAAGCCAGCGCACCGAACTGCGGCAATCCATCAGTTCCAGGGTAAAGCTGGCATCAGCGCACAGTCTTTGCGCCCGCTCCAAAAATTCCTTCACGGGGATATTCCCCTGATCCAGCGGGCTGTGGGTATCCCAGGAGCCGTCGTTATTGTGGACGTGGAAATGGCGCAAATAGGGTGCCAGTATTTCCAGCCACTGCATCACCGGGATTTGGGAATAGGTGTTCACATGACCGATGTCCAGGCACAGCCCCAGTCTGGGATCTTCCACCCCCCGGGCAATATCCAGCAGCATCTGGGGCTTCGGTTCCAGCACATTTTCCAGTACGATCTGCACGCCCGGATCTTCCCGCAGAAATTCCTTCCAGAAGATAATGGACTGCTCCACATACCACTGTTCGTAATAGATATAGGGATGGTAGCCCCCATGGACCACCAGTTTCTTCGCTCCATACTCCCGGGCCAGTTCCGCCGCCTGACGGTAGCGCTCCGCCGCCAACGCTCTGGCCTTGGGGTCGATGGCGCAGGGGAACAGCTCGTTAAAGGGCGCATGGAGCGTCATGGCAGAGCAGCCCTGGATCTGCCGGCGCACCTGTTCCTCTGTTTCCCGGCGCTTTTCGTCCATATTCCAGGCAGTGCAATACTCCGCGATCTCCAAGCCCAGACCGTATTCCCTTGCCACCTGGGCGGCATTGGGATCAATGGTGGAAAGGTAAAGTTTTTCCTTGTTCATAGTTTTTTCCTTGCTTTTTTAAATCGGTATTCCGTCCAGACTTCCAGCCCCAGGGGCATCAGGCACAGAGCCGCATAGCCGGCGTAAAACACATAGGACATTCCGGTGATCTTCGGAAACACCAGCCGGGGGTCATACTGCATATATACCTGATCCAGCAGCAGGCTCATCAGGGTCACCGTCAGGCAGAAAAACACGCCGATGACATAGGCCCGATCCCGGTTATCAAAACGGTAAATGGAAAAGGCCCGTCTGCCCCGCAGCAGGCTTCCCCGGCTGCGCATGGAATCCGATGCAGTCCCCAATGCCTCAATAAGCCAGGAAATGAGCATGGAGAAAATGCGGATGGCGTTTTTCATCCGCCGGAATACATTCCCCTGAGTTACGCCCCGGCCAATGCCCTGCTGGGCCCGGTTGATCTTTCTAGCTTCTCCCTTGACCCGGGGGACCATCCGCAGTGTTATCGCCAGGAAGATGGAAAGTCTCGGGCTGACCCTTCCAAACAAGTATACCACTTTGTCACTGGAAAACACACTGTATACGCAGGAAAACCAGATCATCACTCCTGCCACACAGATGCCGATGACCAGGCCGTAGACCAGGCTTTCCAATGTGATACGGTTGCCTGTGAAGATCGTTCCCAAGTTGGTTACGCCAAAATGGTGAAACGCCGCATAATACAAAGCATACGCCGCCACAAAAATCAACAGTGAAATGGAAAAGGCCAACCCTTTCCAGCCGTTTCGCTTTGCGCAATAGGCAGCGGCGCAAAAGCAGGAAATGGCAAGAAAGATCGGATGCTGGAAAGTGACCGTGCCGAAGATCACCGCAACAAAGTAGATGAAATTGACCGCCGGATGGCATCTTTCAAATCCCATCTTCATCCTCCATCATGCCATACTTCAGCTTTACCCGGTCCAGCTTTTCCAGCAGAGGCTGTCCAAACAGCAGCATCACCAGCACCGTGCAGACGGCCTGGCTGATATTCACCTTGAAGCCGGAAATGAACGCCCCCATCACGGTGTAGAAATTGATAGTGGTCACCGCCAGGAAAATGTGGGAGCAGTCCAGCAAAGGGCCCACCCACAAGATCACCGTAAAGAAGCCAAACACCGCCATGGTCACCGGCTTTCTGGGAAGCCGGCCCTTGGCGAAGAAAAATCCCGCCAGCATTCCGCCGGCACCGTAGGCCATCATCTGCCAGGGGGTATACGCACCCTGACCATAGAAGAAATTACTGCTAAAGGCCGCAATGGCGCCCACCATGAAACCCGTCTCCGGGCCGAAGGCAATACCGGAGAGCATGATGACGGCGAAAATTGCCTTAAAATTGGGAATGGGGATGGCCACCCGGGCCACAATGGCCAGGGCGCACAGCACCGCAATGACCACCAATTCCCGGGCCTGGGGCTTGCGCCCTTCAAATGCCATGAAAAAGGGGATCATCAACTCGATAACGATCAGCGTACCTGTGATGTAGTAGCTCTGACCCGGCAGCAGGGAACCGCCGTAAAGGGTCAGGGGGATCAGCAGAAAAAAGACCAGCAGCATGGCAATATTGGATTTTTTCATCTCATTTCCTCCTTGCAGGCCATAACCACATCCTCCGCCGTCACGGCGTTGGTCAGCACATGGCGGCTCATGCGGTTGGCGGCGGTGGTATAGAAGCTGTTGGCACCGAAGAACCGCCGGGGCGTATCCGTGGTCAGCATCTGTCCGTCAAAGAACATGGAAACCAGATCCGCATACTTGGCACAGAACTCCACGTCGTGGGAGACCATGACAATGGTGATGCTCTGCTCCTGCAGCTGCTTCAAAACGGCTGCCAGCTTTTCTTTAAAGAAACTGTCGATGCCCTTGGTGGGCTCGTCCAGCAGCAGCAGCTTGGGGCTGGTCAGGAGCACTTTTGCCAGTGCCGCCCGCTGCTGTTCACCGCCGGAAAGGTCATAGGGATGGCTGTCCATCAAATGTACCACATCGCAGATCCGGGCGGTTTGCTCAATCAATGCCGCATCTTTTGTCATTTCCTCAAATTCTTCCCGCACCGTCTTTTTCACAAACAGGCTTTTGGGGTCCTGGGGCAGCATGGCGATGCAGTTCTGGAACAATTCAGAGGACTTGTACTTTTCAATTGGCTTTCCAAAGATCTTCACTTTCCCCCGATAAGGCCGGCAAATGCCACAAACGGACTTCAAGGTGGTGGATTTTCCCGCGCCGTTTCCGCCCACGATGGCGTACAGGCTCCCCTTTGGCACCTGGGCGCTGACACCCCGGAGAATATCCGGGCTGTTCTTTTCATAACGGAACCACAGCTCTTTCAGTTCCAGCGCCGGGTCCGCCACCTCTTCCTCCGGCAATGGAGTGGGGAAGAAATCCGGGGACAGGGGCTTTTCAAATACCCCGCTGAGCCAGTTCCGGCCCTCCCGGACGGTCAGGGGGCAATTTCCTGTGCCGTTTGCGCCGTAGAATACCCGCACCGGGGTGGGCATGGCTGCAAACATCTTGTTGCCGCTTTGATGCAGGTGCTTTCCGATGTTTCTGGGGGTATCATCCGCAATCACCTTGCCCCCCTCCATCACCACTGCCCGGTCCGCATAGGGGAAAATATCCTCCAGCCGGTGCTCGGTGATGATGACCGTGGTGCCCAATTCCGTGTTGATCTTCCGCACGGTGTTCAGAAAATCCGATGCGGCGATGGGGTCCAGCTGGCTGGTGGGCTCGTCCAATATCAGCACCTCCGGCTGCATGGCCATGATGGAGGCCAAATTCAGCAGCTGCTTCTGTCCGCCGGACAGATTCGCCACATCCCGGTGGAACCAGTCCTGGATGCCGAAATAGCAGGCCATTTCCGCCACTCTTGCCCGCATGGTCTTTTGATCCGTGCCCAGGCTTTCCAGGCCAAAGGCCAACTCATGCCAGACCTTGTCCGTAACGATCTGATCATCCGGGTTCTGCATCACATAGCCGATCTTCGCCGCCTGATCCCGCTGGCTCAGCTGTTCCAGAGGCACGCCTCCGAACAGGATCTGCCCGCTTCGCTTTCCGTGAGGGGTCAAAACAGGCTTTAAATGCCGCAAAAGGGTGGTCTTGCCGGAGCCGGAAGCGCCGCAAAGCACCACATATTCACCTTTTTCAATGGTCAGCTCCACACTGTCCAGACTTTTTTTGCCCTTGGCAGTGGGATAGGAAAAATTCAAATTCTCGATCTGGAAATGTGCCATAGTATGCTCTCCTTTATCTGTAATACGGTGGGGATCAGCAAATACGCCCCATAAACCGCCATGCCCCAGGAAACCGGGGCCACCTCAAGTATCGGTGTAAAATTTGCACCGGCCTGTCCTAAAAAAGCGGACAGCAGCACCAGTGCCAGCAGAAAAAGCTGCACCAGCAGCAGCGACCAGTCCCCCTTGCCCATGGTATAGAGCATGAAACTGGAACGCTTTGCGCAGCCGTAACCTCTGGCACGCATGGAGTCTCCGGTGACAACGCTTCCTTCCAGTGCCCAGGAAGTCAGCGCCCCCAAAACAGTCAGGCCGCTTTCCAGCCGTTCCTTCTTCCCGGTGTCTTCCCCCACGCCCTTGCCGATGGCATCTCTTGCGCCGCTGATGGCCCTGGTCTTTCGCAGGAACGTAGGCACCAGCCGCAGCACCATTACCAATAGCAGCGACAGCGCCGGGATCAGATTGCCAAAGAGGCTGGTAAATTTATCGCTGGTCAGCACATGGTTATAGCAGCCGAACCAGACGGTTATGGACACAAACATCCCCGCAATGGATGCGCCGTAATACAGCGCTTCCAGGGTGTATGGCCTGCCAAACAGGTAAAACAGCTGGGTTTGTCCCTGGGTATTCAGCAGCGGATTGATGGCGGTGAGAAACAGAAACAGGGGGATCAAGCCGCCAATGAGCTTCCAGCCCTTTTGCCCCACCAGGAGCAGATAATAAACCACGCCTGTCACCACCGCCCCGGCCACATACGCCGGATGACAGATCACCACGCCGCAGCCGATGGCACCTAAGAAAAAGGTGAAATTCACCGCCGGATGGTACTTGGAAAATGCGTCCTGCCCCATCATAAGCCCATCCATACCGTCATGCCTGCGCCAGCGCATCCGGCAAACACAAAAATAATCTTTCTCATAAACCCTCCAAATAACAAAAAAGTCCCCATTCGGGGACTTTTCGGCAACACAAATCAGCCTCAAACAGCCGCTTTGAAAACAGCCTGTCTCAGGCAGCAATGCCCCACCGGACCACCCCAAGAGTCCCGCAAGGGAATGTCAAAGGTCTGTATTCCGACTCCGAACGCCCTTTGTGTGTCCCTTCTCAGCTTGCGCCAATGAGATCACACGGCATTTTGTCCGTCTACGGCGGCTTGGTACCGTTGGGATTTTCCCATTCCAATTCAACCAGTGACAATTCAATATGTTCAGCTTTCGCACTTTTCCCCATTTTATCACAGCGGCTGGAAAAATTCAATCCCGTTTTAAAAATCTATCGATTGACTTTTATCGATTTGGGTGCTATACTTCGATTGAAAAGTGAACAACAGTTTAAGTGCCCCAGGCTGCGGTAACAGCACCGGGGGAGAATAGAGAATCGTGTGAAATTCACGGACGGTACCGCCACTGTAAGCGTGGAGGTCACGGAGCAAGACGAAAGTCGGTCATTGGCAGAAGCTGAGAAGGCCGCTCCGGGGCTTAGGATGCGCAAGTCAGGAGAACTGCTTAAACGGTGTCTTTGCACTGGGGCCTACCCGTATAGGTGTCGGTGTATTTTGTGCGGAAAAGCGGCCGTGACGATCTTTTTGATCGTCACGGTTTTTGTTGCTGCCGGAAGCTGTGAAAGTCCTCCTTGCACAGATGGCCCTTCCGGCAGCACGAACGCACGACCTGTCAGACGGTAAACAGTCAGGACACACGCTGTCTTTTCAAAACCATTTTTCAGGAGGTAACCCATGAAAAAACGTCTCATCAGTTTGGCTCTGGTACTGATTCTGGTCCTGAGCCTCGTCCCCACCGCATTCGCCGCCGAAACCGCCCAATGGCCCAGTTTCCGTGGCAACGATGCCAACAACGGCATCACCCACGCGGAAACGCCCCGCACCAGTGAAGAAGCAAAGCTCAACTGGGCGGTGAAGCACAGCACCGGCTGGTCCGATGCCCCCAGCCCCATGATCATTGCGGAAGATTGCATGATCGTCATGTACGGCAAGTCTCTGAAGAAGCTGAGCCTGACGGACGGCAGTGTCATTGCCGAAGTGGAAATGGCCGCAGCGACCAGTTGGGGCTCCACCCCCGCACTGTATGCCGATGGCAAAATCTTCTGCCAGCTGGCTGACAGCACCGTTCAGGCCTTTGATGCCAAGACCCTCGAATCTCTGTGGGTCTATCACGACGAGCTGAAAGGTCAGGCCCAGTCCCCCATCACTTACAGCGATGGCAAGATCTATGTGGGCCTTGGCTACAACAGCGAGTCTCCCTTTGTCTGCCTGGATGCCGCCACCGGCGAAAAGGTCTGGCGTGCCACCGATCCCAAGGGCTACTACTGGGCCGGTGCTGTGGTCGTTGGCAACTATGTGGTCTACGGCACCGACGGCGGCAAGCTGTACAGCCGCAATAAGCTCACCGGCGAAGTCGTCACCGAGCTGCAGTGCAGTGAGGATGCCAAGATCCGCTCCACCATCTCCTATGACAACGGCAAGCTCTACTGGATGCTGAACAACGCCACCGTCTGCCGTGCGGATATCAATGCGGAGACCGGTGCCGTGACCAACCTGACCATGAAGACTGTTGCCCAGGGCCAGTCCACTTCCACCCTCGCCATCCACAATGGCATCCTCTATACCGCCGTTGGCGAGTACAAGGCCTACAAGGTCATGGCCATCAACGCCCAGACCCTGGAGCCCATGTGGGAATGCAAACAGCCCGCCTATCCCCAAAGCTCCATGCTGGTATGCGATGCTTATGCCGACAGCGGCTATCTCTACCTGTACTTTACTTACAACAGCCCCCCCGGCGGCCTTTATGTGATCAAGGCCAAGACCGACGGCTCCGTCGCGGAGTCCGCCACTCTCTACACCCCTGAAGCCGATGCTCAAAACTACTGCATTTGCAGTGTCATCGCAGATGGGGATGGCAATCTGTACTATAAAAACGACTCCGGCTATGTGTTCTCCATCGGCCTGACCGAAGAAGCCCAGAACAGCAATGCCGCCGCAGCCGTCAGCAAGAAGATCGCGGCCATCGGCACCGTCACCCTGGCTTCCCGTACCGCCATTCAGGATGCCCGTGCCGCCTATGACCGTTTGAGCGATACCCAGAAGACTCTGGTCACCAACAGCGATGTTCTCGCCGCCGCAGAAGCCAGCTGGGAACATCTTCGCTCTGACGCCACCAAGAACCCTGTCCAGATCTTCGTGACCGTTGCGAACAAGGGCAGCGCCGTGATGATGCAGCAGTCCGTGACCGTTACTGATGTGAACAAGAACGGCATCTTCGACGTGGATGACGCACTGTACGCCGCCCATGAGCTTGGCTTTGAAGGCGGTGCCGCTGCCGGTTACAGCAGCTACACCTCCCAGTACGGCCTGGGCATCGGCACCCTTTGGGGCGATACCAGCGGTTCTTTCGGCTACTGGCTGAACAATTCCTCCTGCTTGTCTTTGGAGGACACCGTCAAGCAGGGAGACCATCTCGTTGCGTTCGTCTACACCGACGGCACCAACTGGTCCGACGCTTACGCCAAATTCGACCAGTTTACCTGTGAAACCGTCGCCGGGACCGCGCTGACGGTCAAGCTGGAAAAAGCCGGATATGACGCAAGCTGGAACACCGTCTTTGCTGCCCACGCCGGTGCTTCCATCACCGTTTACGATGCCCAGGGCAAGGCTTTGACCCAAGGCTATACCGTCAAGGATAACGGCGACGGCAGCTACGCCATCACCATTGATGCCCAGGGCAGCTACTATATTGTTGCCACCAGCGCTGATCCCATCACCGTCCCGGCTGTGTGCGCCGTGACCGTGGAAAAGGCCGTGGATGTCCCGGTTGTGGATGACGGAAACGATGTTCCGCCCACCGGCGACCCGGCCCATCTGGTCTTCGGTCTGCTTCTTTTCAGTGTGTGCGGCATCTGCGCCATTTCCAAGAAGAAGTACCTGTAAGCATTTCCAAAGTCGGGCGCATTGCGCCCGACTTTTCCCTTGACAAATAATTCACAAATCAGTATGATAATGCCCGAGGTGATACCCATGACAGAACAGGAAATGATCCAGCTGGCGATCCGGGAAGGTTTTTCCAACGCAGCCATCGTCTCCACGGAGGAAATCGTTTTCGATCATTCCTTCCGTCCTTATTGCGCAGAAAATCTGTGCGGCCAGTACGGTGTCAACTATTCCTGCCCCCCGGACTGCGGCAGCCCGGAGGAAATGAAGCAGCGCATCCTCGCCCACAAAAGTGCTCTGGTGCTGCAAACCATCTGGCAGGTGGCAGACTATTCCGATATGCCCGCCATCAAGCACGCCAAGCGGGGGCACAACGCTTCCGAACTGCGGGTGGTCAAGCAAATGCGTGAAAACGGACACGACGGCATCATCGTCGGTGCCAGTGGCTGCGCCCTGTGCTCCCCCTGCGCCCAGCAGGAGGGAAAGCCCTGCAATTACCCGGATCTGAAATACTCCTGTATGTCCGCCTACTGCATCTTCGTCAAGAAGCTGGCGGACCGCTGTGCCATGGAGTACGACTGCGGTGAAGGGCTGCTGGCTTTGTTTGGCCTGTACGCTTTTGACTAATATAAACAAGGAGAATATGACCATGAACAACTACACCAATCTGAACAACCGGGAAGATCTTCTCGGTGCCATCACCACACTGGAAAAGGAACTGTCCGCTAAGACCGGCAAGGAAGTCGCTCTGGTGGCTTACAGCCCCGTCAGCTACGCCGCCCTCAGCGATGATGCCGAGGCACTGGCAAAAATCTCCGAGCTGGAGCAGCTGCTGAGCAAGAAGACCGGCAAGGACATTGCCCTTGTGGCCTTCTCTCTGTAAATTTCCCCATCAAACCCGGCCTGTTTGCGAACAGGCCGGACTTTTTTGCCCTTTTCCGCCAAAATCAACCCCCCTGGGGGCTTGCGGGGGTGTCCGTCATGGGGTATAATGCCCCCGAAAGGAAGAGATACCCATGAAGAGAATGTTTGCGTTATTACTGGCAGCTCTGCTGATGCTGTCCATGACCGCCTGCGCCCCCAGCCAGCCCCAGTCCAGCACCCTGGTCTATGGCTCCGGCGACTATGATTCCATCAATCCCATTATGAACGAGCACTGCGAGATCAAGCACCTGCTCTTTGACAGTCTGGTCAAGCGGGACGGCAACGGCGAACTTGTCCCCTCTCTGGCAGAAAGCTGGGAGTATGATAACGACACGCTGACCTACACGTTCCAGCTGCGCAGCGATGTGAAGTGGCACGACGGGGAAAAATTCACCGCGGACGATGTCAAATTCACCATTGAGGCCATCAAAGACCCGGAAAACGGCTCCGAAAACGCCCCCAATTATGGGGAAGTGGCCCAGATCCAGGTCCTGTCCGATACCCGCATCGCCTTTGTGCTCTCCGAACCCAACTATGCGTTTTTAGACTACATGACCATGTCCATCCTGCCGGAGCACCGCCTTGCGGGAGAGGATATGTGGGAGTCTGACTATTTCAAAAAGCCCATCGGCACCGGCCCTTACAAGCTGGAGTCTTGGGATGTGGGCCAGGCCATCACCCTGGTGAAAAACACCGAATATTTTGCCGGTGCCGCCAAGATCGACACGGTGGTGTTCAAAATCGTCACCGACGACAATGCCAAGGCATTGCAGCTGAAAAACGGCGAACTCGATTTGGCCCAGATCACCCCGAAGGATGCCAGCGCCTTGAGCAGCGCCAACGGTCTGACCCTTTATGACATGAAGACCGCCGATTACCGGGGCATCCTCTACAATTTCTGGAACGAATACTGGCAGAAAAACGCCGACCTGATCCCCGCCATCAGCTACTGCATTGACCGTCAGGCCATGCTGGATGCCGTTCTGCTGGGCAAGGGCGCAGTGGCGTACAGCCCCATCCAGCTGAACAAATACAACTACGAAGGTGTGGAGCGCTATGACTTTGACCTGAAGAAAGCCGAAGCCGCCTTCACCGCCGCCGGCTGCACCAAAGACAGTGACGGCTACTGGTGCAGCAACGGCCAGCGCATCGGCTTCACCATCAGCGCCACGCCCGGCGACCAGGTACGCATCGACATGGCCCAGGTGGCTGCCCAGCAGCTGCAGCAGGCCGGTCTGGATGTAAAGGCAGAGGTTCCCGCCGGGGGCATCGACTGGGCCGGGCAGCAGTGCTGCATCATCGGCTGGGGTTCCCCCTTTGACGCGGACGACCACACCTACAAGGTCTTCGGCTCCAACATGGATGCAAACTATTCCGGCTATTCCAACGCCGAAGTGGACAAATACCTGACCCTGGCCCGTCAGACCGATGACGAAGCCCAGCGGGCCGCATATTATAAGCAGTTCCAGATCGCCATGGCCCAGGCTCCGGCGTACACCTATTTCTGCTACATCGATGCCATCTATGCCGCCAGCAGCACCCTGCAGGGCATTGACCCTGATACCGTGCTGGGCCACCACGGCGTTGGCATTTTCTGGAACATCACCCAGTGGACCATTCAATAATTACCCAATGCAAAGGGGCTGCCATCAGCCCCTTTTTTGCCGTATAGATAGGAAGAAAACCATGGAACAATTGCTGACGATCCAAAATCTCTGTGTGGATATCCACACCCGCGTCGGAACGGTGGAAGCCGTCCGGGATGTGAGCTTGACTCTGCACCCCGGGGAAGTGCTTGCCATTGTGGGAGAATCCGGCTGCGGAAAAAGTATGCTCTGCAAGTCCATCATGAAGCTGCTGCCCCGGTCCGCCACCATCCGAAGCGGTCACATCCTGGCGGATGGCGTGGACATCACCGCCTTTTCGGACAGGCAAATGCAGCCTCTGCGGGGCAAGCTGTTTTCCTACATTTTTCAGGACCCCATGACCGCCCTGAACCCCACCATCCCCATTGGGGCGCAAATTGCGGAGGCCATCCTCGTCCACCAGCCCAAGCTGCCCAAGGCCCAGGTCACGGAGCGGGTCATCTCCCTGATGGAATTGGTGGGGATCTCCCAGCCCCGGCAGCGGTATTCCCTTTATCCTTACAACCTCTCCGGCGGAATGCGCCAGCGGTGTGTCATGGCCATTGCCCTGGCCGCCGACCCCAGGATCTTACTGGCCGACGAGCCCACCACCGCTTTGGACGTGACCATTCAGGCCCAGATCTTGGATCTGCTGAAGGAGATCCAGCAGAAGCTGGGTACTGCCACGATCCTTGTCTCCCATGACCTGGGGGTGGTGGCCCGGTGCGCCGATCGGGTGGCCATTATGTACGCCGGGCGCATCGTGGAGATCGGTACGGTGGAAGAGATCTTCTATGACCCCCGGCATCCATACACCTGGGGGCTCATGCAGTCTCTCCCGGCACTGAACCGGGGAAAAAAGCAGCTGCGCACCATCCCCGGAATGCCCCCCACTCTGATCGATCCGCCCAAGGGGGATGCTTTCGCCTGCCGGAATGAATACGCATTGGCAATCGACTATCAGGAAATGCCCCCCATGTTCCAAATCTCCGACACCCATTACGCCGCCACCTGGCTTCTGGACCCCAGAGCGCCCCAAATCGAAGCGCCAATTGGAGGAAAAGCCCATGTCTGAAACGCTACTGGATATCCGCCATCTTTCCCACACCTTCCCCCTGGGTGACCATGCCCAGCTCCGGGCGGTGGACGATGTCTCTTTCCAAATGAATAAGGGGGAGATCTTCGGCCTGGTGGGTGAATCCGGCTCCGGCAAATCCACTCTGGCCCGGTGCGTGATGAATGTATACCGTCCCTCTTCCGGACAAATCTTCTACAACGGAATAGATATCTGCGACCCGGCCCAGATGCGCAGGCACAGGAAAATGCTCTCTGCCCGCCGCCAGATTATTTTCCAGGACTCCACTTCCAGCCTGAATCAGCGGATGAAAGTGGCGGACATCATCGCCGAGCCCATGAAAATCCAGCACATCCGCCCGCCCCGGGGAAGCTACCGGGCTGAAGCGGCGTTTCAGCTGCACTATGTGGGCATGGACGAAAGCTATCTGGACAAATATCCCGGAGAGCTTTCCGGCGGGCAGCGGCAGCGGGTAGCCATTGCCCGGGCCCTGTCCATGGAGCCGGAGCTACTGGTTGCGGACGAGCCCATTGCCTCTTTGGATGTGTCCATTCAGGCTCAGATCGTGAACCTGTTCAAGCATTTACAGGAAGAGCACGGTTTTTCCATTCTCTTCATCGCCCACGATCTTTCTATGGTGGAATACCTGTGTGACCGGGTGGGGGTGATGTATCACGGGAAATTGGTGGAGCTGGCCCCCACCGAAGCCCTGTACGAAGATCCCCTGCACCCCTACACCAAAGCGCTGCTCTCCGCCATCCCCCTGCCCGATCCCATCCGGGAGCGCAGCCGCAAGCACATGGATTTTGACGAATGTGATTTTGCCTGCGAGGGGCAGCTGGTAGAAGTCAAGCCGGGGCATTTTGTACTTCAAAAGGAGGAAATGCTGTGAAATTTCGAAAAATCTCCTATTTTTCAAAGAAGATCGCCATTTTTCTCCTGAGCGTTTTTCTTCTTTCCCTGGCGGTGTTTTACATTTCCCGTCTGGCCCCCGGCGACCCGCTGATGAGCTACTACGGCGAGCGGGTGGAAAAAATGAGTGAAGCGGAAAAAGAGGCTGCCCGGGAAAAACTGGGACTGAACGACCCCATCCACATCCAGTATCTGCATTGGGCAGAAAATGCCCTTCACGGTGATTTCGGCATCAGCTACAAGTACAAGCAGGATGTGATCACCGTGATCTCCCAGCGTCTGGGAAACACCCTGATTTTGGGCGGCATTGGGTTTCTGCTGACCTTTGCCGGAGCCCTGGGGCTTGGCATTCTGTGTGCCTGGCAGGAAGACCGGTGGCCGGACAAGCTCCTGTGCAAAGGCGGCACCATTTTAAGCTGTATCCCCGAATTTTGGCTGGCGCTGGTGCTGATTTTGGTATTTTCCGTGTATCTGCACTGGTTCCCCAGCAGCGGTGCTTATGATGCAGGTCATAAGCAGGACATTTTCAATCGCATCCGGCATCTGGTGCTGCCCATGACCGTGGTGGTGCTGGAGCATTTGTGGTACGATGCCTATATGATCCGCAACAAACTTCTGGAAGAGACCCGGGCGGACTATGTGCTTCTGGGCAAATCCAAGGGTCTTGGAAAAAAGAAGATCCTGTTTCACCACTGCCTGCGAAACGCCTTCCCCTCCTACATCAGCCTGATGGCCATTTCCGTGCCCCATGTATTGGGGGGAACTTACATTGTGGAGACGGTTTTCAGCTATCCCGGCATCGGCGCTCTGTCCTACGAAAGCGCCCGGTATCACGACTATAACCTGTTGATGGTGCTGTGTATGATGACAGGCATTCTGGTCATCTTCTGCAACACAGTGGGAAGCATCATCAACGAGCGCATCGACCCTCGGATCAAGGCTGCCGATGCAGCCGCAAGCACGGAGGTGACCCCATGACGGAGAAGGAACTTTTCACACAGGTGGGCATTCAGGAATGCCCCGCCGCCCCGGCAAAGAAGCGTCAGCGGTCAACGGATTTTCCCTGGATCTCCGCTTTTTTGCTCACCGCCATCGTCCTGTGCTGCCTTTTTGCGGAAGTGCTCATGACCAAAGACCCCAGCTATCTGGACTTGCAGCATTTCAATGCCCCGCCCAGCCGGGAATTTCTCTTTGGAACGGACACACTGGGCCGGGATATTTTCTCCGGCATCTGGTACGGCGGGCGCATTTCCATCGCCATCGGCTTTCTGGCAACGCTGATCTCCACCGCCATTGCCATCGTCTATGGAGCGGTCAGCGGCATCGCCCCCCGGTGGCTGGACGGTCTGATGATGCGCTTCACGGAGATTTTTCTCAGCGTGCCGGGGCTGCTTCTGGTGCTGTTTTTCCAGGCGATCTGGGGGCAGGCCAATGTGCTGAGCCTGTCCGTGGTCATCGGTGCCACCGGCTGGGCCGGTATGGCAAAGGTCATCCGCACCGAAGTGCGGCAGCTGCGTTCCAGCGAATATGTGGTTGCCTGCAAGTGCATGGGCGGCAACTTTTTCCACCTGCTGTGGCAGCACCTGGCCCCCAATTTCATTGCGTCCATCATGTTCATGGTGGTGATGAATGTCCGGGGTGCCATCGTCAGCGAATCCACCCTCAGCTTTTTGGGCATGGGGCTTTCCCTGGAAACCATTTCCTGGGGCAGTATGCTCTCCCTCTCCGAAAAGGCGCTGATGAGCGGCTCCTGGTGGATCATCCTGATCCCCGGCGCATTTCTGGTGACACTGCTGCTGAGCCTGACCAACATCGGCAACTACCTGCGATCCAGTGTCAGCCGAAAGGAGCGGATCCTGTGATGGAAGAACTGGCTTCTATGCTCCTTGAACACGCAAGGCGCTACCCACTACTGGAACCCACCGATGCGGTAAAGCTGATCTACCAGAACGAACTGGGAGGCGGTCACCTAATCACGGACCCCGCCGCCTGCCTTTCCTATCTTCGCCGGGAATACGAAGCGACCCCAAAAGATCCCACCGTGCCGCTGCTGGAACCCATCGGAAACGGCATCCTGCGGGTCCATCTCGCCCCGCTGAAAGAAACGGAACTGGAAGCACTGGGACAGTGCTTTCTTCGCAGCGCACAGGCCCATCATGGCAATATGGCCCGGTTTCTGGAAAAGCTGGACATTCTACGCAGCCTGACGGTCCAGGGGCATTTCCCCTTTGACAGCACCACACTGGATACGTATCTCGATGCCTATGCCCGCGCCGGATATCCGGTGGTTTCCCACAGCCAGCGCTACCGGGATGCGTACCGTCCCGCCTACCGGATCGTTGCCCAGCGCTATTTCCACTTATAAAAACAGCGGCAGAACTGATGTTCTTCCGCTGTTTTGTCTGGTCCACCTGTTTTTACAGACCTTCGTAAAATGCCACTGCGCCGGACAGGTCCTTTGCGTCAGGATGGCCCTTTGCAATACCGCCAATGAGCTTGAAGGGGCCAAAGGTATCAAAGCCAAAGCAGCCATAGGAGCCCAGAACCTTTGCGCCGCGCTTTTTTACCGCTGCTGCGATGGCATCGGTATAGCCCTTCTTTTCTGCTCCGTAGGTGTAAACGAAGAAGGTCATCTTCCCGGTGGGCAGCTTTTCTTCCGCGAATTTCAGCAGGCTCTTGTGGAACTTGGAGTAGTAAATACCGGAAGCGAAACCGATGCAGTCAAAATCTTTCAGATCCACATTGGGCTGTGCCATGACATCGATCAGTGTCACCTCCTGCGCATCCGCAATGGCATCCAGCAGCTTTTTGGTGTTGCCGTGGTGCTTGGAATAATAAACAATTGCCGTTTTCATCATTGTCCTCCTTGACATTTCATGGTACGAAAATTATACTATGTATTAAAAGAATACGCAAGTACGCAGAAATAACATACCTAGGGAAACTCTGATTTAATCCCCCCTACCAAATCCGCCCCATCTATGGTA
>CAZVAB010000005.1:0-23373 GCA_964625045.1 uncultured Oscillospiraceae bacterium
TGTGAATATTATATCACAAATCAGGGAGTATTGGTAGTTTTTTGACAGACTGAAATTCCCCTGCTGCGCAGGGGAATTTTTTAAAAATTTTTGAGTAATGCTTCTGATTCAGTCGTATAAAGAGTGAAGGGCTTCCGGGAAGCTCTTGACAAAGGGGGAAGCCAAATGGATAACGGCGCAAGTAGCTACCGCCGCTACCTCAATGGTGACGAAGGTGCGTTTCGGGAGATCGTACAGGAGTATTTTGACAATCTGGTGTTTTTTATTGACCGTTATGTCCATGACCATGCCACGGCGGAGGATATTGCTCTGGATGTGTTCACCCAGTTGGTCGTGAATAAGCATCGCTACAATTTCAAAGTGTCACTGAAAACCTACTTGTTCATGCTGGTCCGGAGCCGTGCGCTGGATGTGCTG
Organism: uncultured Oscillospiraceae bacterium; assembly: GCA_964625045.1. Classification (GTDB taxonomy): domain Bacteria; phylum Bacillota; class Clostridia; order Oscillospirales; family Oscillospiraceae; genus Faecousia. Next base: position 418 of record CAZVAB010000005.1, read on the forward strand.
AAACACCGGAGTAAGCTTACCATGGTGGAGCTGTCGGAAGCGAATACCGCAGGGGAGGAAGAAGCACTGGAGGAAATGATCCTGGCAGATCAGCGCAAGTGTACAGTGAATCGGGCCCTGTCCATGCTGGATGCGGAAATGCGTGTGGCGGTGCATTTGGTATACTTTGAGGAGCTGGGATGCGAGGAAGCGGCTAAAGTCATGAAAAAGACCAGAAAGCAGGTCTACAATTTGTTGTACCGGGCGAAAAAACAGCTTCGCACCATCCTTGGTGAGGGAGGAGCGCAATTATTATGATGAATTTGGAACAGCGGATGGCAGAGATCACCAGCCGCAGTGAAGAGATTTTCCGCAAGCGGCGGCAAAGAAAGGGTATATTGCTGGCCTGTATGCCGCTGGTGCTGTGCGTGGGGATTCTGGCATCATTGCCATTGCTGCCCGGGACCGGTGCCGATGACCCTGTCCCTGACCCGGAAATGTGGACGAGGCCTGCAGTGGAAGAAGAGACGCAGACGGTTTCTGTGCTGATCGGCGGCAAAGGTTTTGAGATCACAGATCAGGCGCGGGTACAGGAAATCTGCGATGCCATCAATGATCTGATGAGGAACAGTGAAGCCGCAAGCGACGATACGGAGATTGGCGGTGATCTCTCCGTACCGGAGAAAGATGAAAGCAATGGGGATCATATCATCATTACCTTCGCCGACGGGAGCACAAAAAGTTACTGCCTATGGAGCGATCGGCTGACCGATCAGGAGAGCGGACAGGCTTTTCGGATAACAAAGGATGATGCGGCGCAATTAAAGGCACTGCTGTACCAGTGACGGAAAGGGGAAACGGAATATGAAAAAATGGATATCGATGCTTCTGTCTGTGGCGCTCCTGTGGAGTCTTGCCGGGTGCGGCAGCGGTTCCTTGGTGCTTTCCCAAGAGCCGAGAGAGTATGATACGAGCAAAAACGGCATCTATATTTCTGTTGAGGATTTGGTCACGGAAGACGGGGTGAGCGTTCTGAATGTGCTCTGGCACAATGAGACCAAATATGAGGCGGTCTACGGTGCGGCCTACACCATTCAGCGGAAAGAGAACGGGGACTGGGCGGACTGCCAGATCGCAGCTCCCTATTTCATTGACCTGGCCTATATTCTGGAACCGGTCAGCACTCAAATGCAAAGCTATGCGGTTTCCAAGTTTTTCGATGTGTCCAAGGCGGGGACTTACCGCATTGCGGTGGAATGTACGATTCAAACTGACGGCAATCCCATCGAAACGGTTCAAATGTGGGCGGAATTTACCATAATGGAGGAAAAGGAAACTTCAAAAGATAAAGGTATTTTGACGACCCAGGATCAAGTTCAGTACGTGTGCACCAATGGCTGTGCCGAGGGAATCGTCTATCCCTATGTGAAGGTCGTTCATACCCGGCAGGAATTGGATGATTACTACCAGGAAAACCGGGAGAATTTTGATCTTGAGCGCAAGGATAAGGTCTATGCCGACACTACCATCGGCTTCTTGGACGCTTGTGACAAGTATGATGATGTGTTTTTCGAGAAGAATACGCTGCTTCTGATCGTCCTGGAGGAGGGGAGCGGCTCAATCAGACACAATGTGCGCCAGGTGTTCAGCAAAAATGGCTTCTGGTCTGTTTACATCGATACCGTGACCCCGGAAGCGGGCACTTGTGACATGGCCCAGTGGCACATTCTGGTGGAGCTTTCCCAGAAGGACAGTGCGATGGGGGAAGAAAATGTGGCAGTTTTGGGCACAAGCAAAGGAAGCTGACGAAATGCTGCAATGGAACGGTGTTTTTTGGAAAAAACAGACAAAAATAGAGAAAGTGTATTGATATTGCTGAATGAAAGTTCGAATACTGGATAGAAAACTTTAACAACCGTCTGCCACATACATCTGCGTAATATATACAAATTGGTTTTGCGATTACGGAAGAAAATGTTGACATTTTAGGATAAAGCAGGTAGACTTAAAGAAAAAAGGAAAGGACGGTGAGAAAATGGTTCGAGTTGCAATTGCGGAGGATGATCCTGTTTATGTTGAGCAGATCCAGGCATATTTGAACCGCTATATGCGGGAATATGGGGAAACATTTTCTGTCACCGTTTTTACCAATGGAATGCAGCTGGCCTTCGATTACCAGCCGCTGTATGACATTTTGCTGTTGGATGTCCAGATGCCAAATATGGATGGGATCACGGCGGCGAAACGCATCCGGAAGCAGGACAGTGAGGTGACAATCCTGTTCATCACCAATATGGCCCAGCGGGCGATCGACGGCTATTCGGTACACGCCAGAGCCTATATTCTAAAGCCGATCAACTATTACGGGTTTGCCCTGGAGCTTCAAGAGGCCATTGCAGCGCTGAAGCGGGCCAAGCCAAGTGCGTTGCTGCTGACCACGGAGGATGGCCTAACGAAGGTACAGGCAGGGAAGATCCTGTACATCGAGAGTCAGCGTCATGATCTGCTGATCCATACGGAAGGGTCGGTCATCCGCATTCGGGCGACGATGAAGCAGATCGAGGAGCGGTTGGAGCCGGGGTGTTTCGCCCGGAGTTCTGTCAGCTATCTGGTGAACATGGCTCATGTCAATGGCATTTCAGGAGATTGTGTTTTGGTGGGGCAGGAGAAGATCCCCATCAGCCGACAGAAAAGGAAAGAGTTTATTGCAGCACTGACTGCGTATATTGGAGGTAGTACCCATGTTTAGTGAGATGCTGGCAAGGCAGATCCCAATCAAAGCCCTGGGGATTTTGACCTGTGCAGAGGCAATGTATCCCAGAAAGAAAGAAAAGATCTGGCAGCGCTTGCTCTATTGGGTTGCTGTTGTGGCTTTTGGCGCCGTTGGTTGCTTTTTGGATGATTTGCTGGTTTTCAAAAGTGGCCTGGGGACAATGGTCCAGCCCTTTATCTGCATTTTAGTCGCCCTTGCTTATCTGCTGCTGATCCGGAAAATGGAATGGAAGCAGGCGATTTTTTCCATGGTGTGGTCGCTGATCGCCATGGAACTGACCGCCCAGATGTTCTGGATTTTTGAAAGAACGGTGCTGAGCGGCGTGACAGGCGCATATCGGCAGTATGTGAAATTTGCCGTGAGCCTGTGCTTTATCACGCCGGTGTACTTCTTCCTGCGTTTTGCAGGGGAGAAATGGTTGCGGGTGGATGGAGAATACCGGGTCAACGGACAGATATTGCTTTATGTGCTGATGATCATGGTGATTTTCCTGGTACTGAGCAACTATCAGTTCATTTTCTGGCTGCTCAGCTATGAGCCATCCCATCAGAGTGCCATGATTGAAGCGTTCCGCCTGGCATCCGGCTTTATGTGCATTGCTCTGCTGACGTTGCAGAATTTGATGGAGAAGAAGCGACATACGGATCAGGAGCTGGAGATCGTGCAGCGGATGTGCTATCGCCAGCGGGAGCAGTTCCAGATGTCCAAGGAGAATATTGAGATCATCAACCGCAAATGTCATGATCTGAAGCATCAGATCGCTGCATTGAAAACCATCCGGGATCCGGCGGAGATCGACCGGCAGGTGGAAGAAATGGAGCAGGCGGTGATGATTTATGATTCTATGGTCCACACCGGAAATGCTGTACTGGATGTGGTACTGACGGAGAAAAGTCTGTATTGTGAGGCTCATAAGATAAACCTGACCTGTCTGGTAGATGGGAAAGCACTGGCCTTTGTAGAGGCGGTGGATCTGTATACGCTGTTTGGAAATGCTTTGGATAATGCCATTGAAAGTGTAATGCGTCAGCAGGACAAGCAGAAGCGGATCATTCAAGTGGCTTCTTATGAAGAAAAGGGAATGCTTTTGGTCCGGTTCCGCAATTACTGCGATCAGATCCCGGAAATGATCGATGGTGTCCCGGTGACGCTGAAGGGGGATAAGGAATACCACGGCTTTGGCTTGAAAAGCATTCGCTATACAGCGGAAAAATATGGTGGCGGCATGAGCATCCAGACTGGCCCCAATTTCTTTACATTGCAGATATTGATCCCCTTGCGTCAAAAATAAGAGAACACAAATCGCCACACACAGATATGTCTATGTGTGGCGGTTTTTATACATAAAAAGTGACGAAATGCATAAAAACCGGAGAGTAAATTGTGCAAAAGATATACGAAATACCGAAAATGCCACAAAAAGGTCCAATCGTGCCAAAAATCCCAGAAGAAAAAGGGCTATGATAAAATAGAAGCAAGCAGGGTACTTTTTCATTTTTCCTTCTGCTTCCCTCCGGAGCGTCGTGCTTCGGAGGGAAGCGCATTTTTGAAGAGGTGATGGAATGAAACGGATATGGATGCTGCTCGTCCTGCTGTTTTTGCTGACGGGATGTGTTGCCACTGAGTCAGAGGATTCGCTGGTATTGGTCAGCTTGATGCCGACGCAAGGGTGCGATCTTCCGGTCCAGTCACAGAGGGTGCGTTCGGGAGAGGATGCTGTGTTTGAACTGGCACTAGAGCAGGGCTATGGCCTTTCCCGGGTAGATTATGACGGGGAATATGAATTCTATGTGGAAAATGGAAAGGAATATCTGCGGTTGCGGGAGGTCCGTTATCCGGCAAAAATTCGCCTTGTGCTGACCAACCGGTTCAATACCATTTGCTATGAGCCAAATGGCGGCGAAGGGACTGCGGTGGAACGGACCTACGATCTGCAATTGCGCCAGAGGCCCAATACGGAGATCGGCACAAACCTGTTTGCCCGGGCGGGATATACCATGATTGGCTGGAATACCCAAAAAGATGGAAGTGGACAGCAGATCGGCTTGGGGAGCCGAGTCAGTATTCCCGAGGGCGGCTTGACGCTCTACGCCCAATGGGCACTTTGGAGCGATGAAGGGGCGTTTTCCTATACAAAGGAAAACGGCGTGACCATTACCGGCTATACGGGAGACGACCGGATCCTGGTGATCCCGGAACAGCTTGGGGGCTGGACCGTGACCACAATCGGTGTTAATGCCTTTGCAGGGTGTTCTGCGGAAATGGTGATCCTGCCCAAAAGCATAAAGACTTTGGAACCGAATTCTTTTTGCGGTGCAGCACTGCGGGAATTGGTGATCTTTGATGGCGTTGCAGATATTTGTGCGGAAGCGTTTTCGAATTGTGCAGACCTTCAGACCCTGCATATCAATGCGTTGGAGCCACCGTATGGCTATAATTATCGGAAGGAGAGCTGCCTGGCGGATAAAGTGGATCTGCTTATCGAAGCGCAAGGGGAGAAGAAGCTTGTGTTTTACGGTGGCTGCTCCGTGTGGTACAACCTGGATGGCGGCTATCTTCAACAACAGCTGGGAAACAGCTATCGGGTCATCAATACAGGCGTTAACGGTGTGATCAATTCGGCGCTGCAAATGCAGATCATCACAGCATTGCTGGAGCCGGGGGATATCTTCTTCCACACGCCGGAGCTGTCCAGCAAGACACAGCTGATGAGCGTGACCGCTATGGAGAGTCATGATGACAAGCTTTGGTGCGGTTTGGAGTTGAATTATGATCTCCTAAAGGCGGTGGATATGCGTTGTTTCCCAAATCTTTTAGACTCCTGGGGCGCTTGGCTTGACTTCCGGGAGTGTGACGGAAACTATGCGAGCTGCTACGAAGACACCCGTGGACGGCACTATGTGGATGAGTATGGCAGCATTCCGTTTTACAGAGCGGAGCAGGAAGGGCCGTTGGAGGACTGGGTCTGTCTGGATACAGATTACCTCCAAGGGGCGGCGATGGACACATTGGAGCGCTATTATGATGCTGTGGCGCAACGGGGCGCAAGGGTCTATGTATCATATGCCTGCGTCAATATGGACGCAGTGCCGCCGGAGCAACGGGAGAATGTACGGCAGATGGATACCTCTTTCCGAAATTACCTGGAGCGGATGGATAGCGCTGTGCTGATCTCGGATCTGGCAGATTACTGTTATCACAATATGGATTTTTATGACACAAATTATCATCTGCTATCGGATCCGGCGTTGCGCAACACCCAGCTGTGGCTGCGTGACCTAAAGCTTCAGATGCAGTACGATGGTATATGGCCTGAGAAATCCTGAAAAGTGTACAAATACGGAGAGACAAAACTGGCATTTATGCCCACAAAAAGCAAATTATGGCATACAGAATACCGAATTTGCCAAAATTCTCCGTTGCGTATAAAAAAAGAATAAAATAAATCTGCATAGAGCGGTAAGAAGGGAGTGGTCAGAGAAGACAACAACGAAACAAGCGTGTTCTATATGAAATAAGGAGGGCGAAAATCAATGAAAAACAATGAAAATCCCAAAAGAGCACCGTTGAAGACAAAAAATAAGGTCGGCTTTGCATCCGTTGCGGTTTTGCTGGTTGCCTGTATCGTCTTTAACATTGCGATGATCGCAAACTGTGATGCCATTGCTTTGGCAAACGGCACCATCACCACCAAGAACATTGACCGTGCTTATACCTTGTCAGAAGGTACGGATGTGGCGACCAAGCTGGAAGAAGAAGGCGCCACACTGCTTTACAATGCAAACAATACCCTGCCCCTAAGCAAGGAAACCAAGGTCACCATTCTGGGCGCGGGTTCTTTCAACTATGTTCAGGGCGGTACCGGCTCTGCCGGCGGTCGTGACGACTCTAACACCGCCATGATGAACGTGGCATTCGAAAACGCCGGCATTGACTACAACAAGACCGCATGGGAATGGATGAGCAATGCGCTGGGCGCAGGTGCCAATATCCATAACGGCGGCAACAATGCTTCCTATATGGCTGATGGAGATCCTGCTTCCGGCTTTGACTGGACGGCATACCGGGATATCCATGAGTTTACCATCGCCACTTATGAGAAGTTCGTCACCGCTGATGTGATCGGCGAGTATAACGATGTGGCCATCGTGACCTTCAGCCGTTCCGGTGCAGAAGGTGCATCTCCTTCTCTGGATTATGATGCCAACAAAGACACCACCACCGGTCGTGTGTATCTGGAGCTGGATGACAACGAGAAGGATCTGCTGGAGTTCTGTAAGAAGAACTTTAAGAAGACAGTTGTACTGGTCAACTCCGCAGAGCCCATTGAGTGCGGCTTTATCAACAACGATGATTACAATGTGGAAGCGGTCCTGTGGATCGGCCATCCCGGCGAAGCCGGTATGTACGGTGTTGCTAACATCCTGGGCGGCGTTACTAGCCCCTCTGGCCATGTGGTGGACACCTGGACCTACGATATGACCACCAATCCCACATTCTATTCTGCAAACGATCAGTCCTACGCCAATGTCAATACCAGTAGCAAGAGCACCAAGTACTATGAGTACAACGAGGGCATCTATGTTGGCTACCGGTACTACGAGACGGCAGATGCAATGGGTTACTTTGACAGTGCGGCGTTCCAGTCCATCAAGTTCAAGGGCAATCTGTCCGAGGGTAAGTATTTCTCCGATGTGGATGTGAACGGCTCTTATGAGGAGCAGAAGGTTATCGGTCCTCAGGCCACCTACTCCGGCTATGATGAAGTGGTCCAGTTCCCCTTTGGCTACGGCCTGAGCTATACCACCTTCAAGCAGGAGATCGTCTCCTCTGATATCAAGCTGGAAGCCCATGGCACCAACTCCGTGACCATCAAGGTCACCAATACCGGTGACTATGCCGGTAAGGATGTCATCCAGCTGTACATGGAAGCTCCTTATGCACAGGACTCCGGCCTGGGTATCAAGGGTGTTGGCCTGGAAGTTCCCAAGGTGGTCCTGATGGGCTTTGACAAGACCAAGGTCCTGCAGCCTGGTGAGTCTGAGACCATCACCATCGAGTTTTCCACCGATGATCTGACCACTTATGACGAATTCGGTCAGGGTACTTATGTTCTGGAAAAGGGCGAGTACATTTTCCACGTTTCTCCCAATGCTCACGGCTGGGCAAATGAGGAAGATTACGGCGTTGACTACGACACCGTTTCTGCAAACCTGGAAAACACGCTGGTTTATGACGAAGACGGCGAAGGCGTTCGTGTCATCACCATCAACGGCGTGACCGTCAGAGAAGAAAGCACTGCAAGCAACAAGCTCAACGACGTGACGGCTGGCGACGGCGCCATGCTGATCAACGGCGGCGCTTCCGGCACTTATAAGCTGGGTTATTTGTCCCGTAGCGATTTCCATGCGGGCATGATAGAGATCCTGTCCTACCAGTCCGATGATCTGACAGGTAAGTACAGTGGCAATGGCTATGTCTGGTCTGCTGACGGCAAGGGCACCACCCCTGTGGTCACCGGCTCCACCGCTGGTAAGCGTGATGCTGCTACCATCGTGAAGGAAGCAATGGAGACGGCACCTATGGAGCTGGTCGGCTCCGACGGATTCTCTGAAGGCATGAAATATTTGTATGAAACCATTTTGGCAGATGGTATCTCCTTCGGCAGCGGTGGAACATTTGAGATCCTCTACGGCTACGGCAACAATAACTTCATCCTGCAAAAGTATACCGAGGAAGGTCTGTTGCAGACCGATGAAAGCTACCTGACCTCCGATCACGGCCTGATCATCGCATGGAATGCCCTGTATTATGTGGCACTGAATGCCGACGGCGAGACCGTGAAGGACACCGACGGTTATGTGAAGATCTATGACAGCGAGTCCGCTGCCGCCGCAGAAGGCACTGCCACCAAACTGCAAGTTGAGCACATGGCAGGCGTTCCTTCTGACGATGTGCGCTGGGATAAGCTGACCAATATGCTCTCCTTTAAGGAAGCAGATACGCTGGCCGGCGACAACGCATGGCACACCCAGAGCGCCGAATCCATCGGTAAGCTGTTCTCCCTGGCCGTTGACGGCCCCGGCGAAGCCGGTAACGCACAGAACGCAGACTGCACCTGGTGGCCCTGCGCTTGTATCATCGCAGCAACCTGGAACACCGAACTGGCAGAGGCCGAGGGTGTTGCTTACGGTCATCAGGACCTGCTGAATAATACTCCCTACTGCTACGCACCTGCTATGAACCTGCACCGGACCCCCTTCGGTGGTCGTGACTTCGAATATTACTCCGAGGACGGCTTCATCTCCGGCATGATCGGCGGCCATGTGGTCCAGGGCTTGCAGTCTACCGGTATGCACGTTTTCATCAAGCACTGCGCACTGAATGACTCCGATACCAACCGTAACGGCGTTAACACCTGGGCTTCCGAGTCTGCCATCCGCTCCCTGTACCTGCGTCCTTACGAGATCGCAACCAAGTACTTCAACGCAGACGGCATCATGGGCGCGCTGAACTCCATTGGTATGGCCTGGTCTCACTACGGATTCCATGTGGGCATCATGCGTGACGAGTGGGGCTGGGACGGTATGCTGATCACTGACGGTGACGGTTCCTCCAGCGACGTTTACAACAACTATTCCTTCTGGTACATGGCAGAAGGCGGCCTGCTGGGCACCGGTCCTCTGAGCAATGGCAACACCTATGTGACCATCGACTCCGAAGGCAATGGCGCGACCAACTATGTCAAGCACATGATCCATGAGTTGGCTCGTAATGCGGTTTATCAGTACAGCCATAACATCGATGCACTGAATGCATTGACAACGATCACCCCCAATGACACCTTGCCCATCATCATTATCGCTGTGGGTAACGTGGTGCTGCTGGGTGCGGCAGCCATCGTGTTGTTCGCTGTGGCAATGCCCAAGAAGCGCAAGGTAAGAGTTGTAAAGAAGTAATTATTGAAACAGGCTGCCGTTCATGCGGCGGCAGCCTGGAAATCCATCAGGAGGTGTAGAACACAATGTTGAAAATGAAAAAAATCGTCTGCGGCATCACCATTGCGGTGTTAAGTCTGGCGTTGTTAGCCGGTTGCGCAGAGAAAGCAAGTGTCTCCCCCGCAAATTTGACCTATGATAAGTCTACCGGTGCCTTCTCCTTCGATGCCGTCAAGGGCATTGACAGCTATGTTGTTGGCGTGGGCAAGATCATCAATGATACCACCGGACAGGCCCTGTCCTCCATCAACCAGTCTTCCACCATTACTCTGGCAGATGGTTCCACTGTTTATCTGTGGTCTGAGCAGACCGGCTCCGTTTCTGGTCTGGCAGACAGTGACGGTGATGGTAAGATCGACGGTAAGGTCATCTACCGTGAGTATTCTTCCTCTGCTACCACAGTCGGCGCTGTGATCACGGACCTAAGCACCTTGCCTGTGGGCCATTATGTGCTCCAGGCTATCCCCAATGCCACCGATGAGGTCCCTAATCCGGAAGCAGCGCTGCTGGAGTTTGTCGTCCCCGGAACCTTGCAGACACCCTCCGGCTTTACCGCCGCAGTGGGTGAGGATGGCTACATTCAGATCACCGCTCCCAGCGATTACTATCACAACTGCATGACCGTCACTGGTCTGCCCACCAAGATGGTCTTCGAGATCTCTGAGGGCAGTACGGTGGTGGAGACCATCGAAATGGCAGACTTCTCCTATACCAACTCCGTCAACGGTCCCAACAAGGGCTTTACCTACAATAACACCACCGTTACCGGTAAGGTGAAACTAGACAGCAGCAAGTCTTACACCGTCAATGTCACCGCAGTGGGTGATGGCGGCGAGGTGAAGGATGCTTCTGCAAAGGCCTACATGGCAACGAGTACGGCTGCTGTGGAATTTGCAAACAAGTACAGTCACAGCGCTTCCGGCACCGCCGGCTCGCTGTCCGTCAGCGTCAGCCTGGGTAAGGACGCTGCTGGCAACAATATCTACGAGCTGACCGCTAGTGTCAGCAACACCACTGTGATCCGGGAAAGCGGCACCTTCGCTGCAACAGCCGAGCCTGACGCAGAGGGACATTTCCCGGAAGGCACTGTCGTGACCTTCAAGACTGACAAGACCGATGCAGAGAAGGCTGTTCTGGATGGCGTTTCTCTGACCGCAGCGGTGGAGATCACAGAAAACTGGGGCCAGAAGTCCACTACCTATTTCTTCTCCGGCAATGCAACGCTGAATGGCGAAGCATTCGAATTCTCCAAGTCCAGCGGCGGTGGAAACTCCTCCGGTGGCGGCGGAATGCCCGGCGGTCCTATGGGCTGATCCACAGCGGAAGACAAGGCAGAAAATGAATAAGTGAAATCAAGACCCGGGTGCGGACTGACAGCAATGTTCGGCCCGCACCCAAACCGAATAACGGAGAAAATGCGATGGCAAATGAAGAATTGAAGGATACCGTGCAGGAGATCGAAGAGGAGATCCTGGACGAAGAATATGAATACGAATACGAGGATGAAGGACCCAGAGGCCCGTCGGGACTTTCTCTGGCATTGAACCGATATTTCCATCATTTGGATCGGGGCGGCACATTGGGCGGTGAGATCCTGGCAGGCATTACAATGTTTTTTGTGTCCATCTGTGTGCTGTTCATGAATGTACAGCTGGTTGCTCAGAGCATTGGCATAAGTGGAGAATTGGTCAATGCTCCTGGTGTCCTGGAAAACATTGAGGCGGCTCATCTATATACCGATCTGTATGCTGGTTCGCTGATGATCTGTATCATCGGCACTTTGCTCATGGGCCTGGTAGCCCGGCTTCCGTTTACCCAGGTATCGCTGATGAACCTGGCGGGCGGCTTGATGAATTTGGTGCTCATCAAATCTGGTTTGAGCTGGCAAAATCTGTTGCTTATCAATTTGATCGCCGGCGTTATTTATGCGGTGATCTGCTGTGTGCCCAAGCTACGGCAATGGGTGTGGGAAGGGATCCCGGCTCCGGTGCGTAAGGCACTGCCGGCGGCACTGGGCCTGTGTGTTGGCTGGTATGCGCTACAGCAGACGGGCATTTTTGCCATTTCTGAAACGGGTTCCATTACTGGCTTTGCTTTGCGTGATATGAGAGCGCTGAAGCAGTGGGGGCTCATTGGAGCAGCCGTCGCATTGGCAATGTTTGTACTGCTCAGCGTATTGAAGCGTAAGCATAAAGTGTTCTGGTCGCTGATGGGCGGCACGGTGCTGTTTGCCGGTGCAATGGTATTGATCAACGGCACGGATACCTCTAATACTGAATCGTTTATCAATTTTGGCCGGATCTGGCTCATTGCCGGCTCCCAGGCCAGCCCGACCACGCCCTTTGCGGACAGCTATTTGACCTATGCCATGGACTCTATCAAGGCTGTGTTTGAAAACATGGGCCAGGTGTTCACTAAAGGTATGGATTTCTCTGCCTACACCGGTAATACATTGCTGACTGTCATTGGCGGTGTATTGATGTTTGTGTTCACAGGGTTGTTCAGCACTCAGGGTGCCCTGGGCGCCGCTCAGGAGCAGATCAATGGTGATGCGGAGGAAAATGGTGCAGTGGAACTGGATACAGCCCAAGGAATGGGGAAGGCAGTTGCCTGCAATGCGATTACCAATGTGCTGGCACCCTTCTTCGGTGTGGCGGGCATGAGCTGCGGTGTCAGCTCTGTTTCTGCAACGAAGGATCATGGCAAATCCGGTATTGCATCCATCGTGGCCTGTATCGGCTTTGTCATTTCTCTGTTCGTAATGGCCTTTCCGGCACTGTTCGCAACGGAGACTTATCCGGTCATCAGTATGAACCAGTGGAATTATTTTGCCTATGGCAACAGCGGTATCGTGTATTTGATGAGCGGTGCGGTGTTTGCCATTGTAGATGTTGTGCTGGTTTGCCTGGGCGTTTCCATGGCAGCTTCCTTGAAAAAGCTGAACTGGAGATCTGTGGGAGAATGGCTTAGTGCCATTGCCTGCGTGCTTGTGGCGATCCTTAGCGGAAATCTGGTGGCGGGCGCTCTGTGCGGCAGCTTGATCTGGCTGGTGATCAGCTTGATCTCAGAGCGGAAAGCGATAAAGATCTCGACGATCGCTCTTACGGTATTGATGGCGGTTGCCGTGGTTTTGATCTAAACCTGTCGATGGCCGCATCCTAAGAACTTGGGTGCGGCCATTATGTCAGCATTTGGAAAGGGGTGTCTTGATGCAGAAAGATAATATCGGCTTCCTGGACTATTTAAAGAAGTATGCCCTCGAAGAGCCAAACAGGCGACTGCTGGGAGATGAGGACGGATGGCTGACGGTGGAGCAGGTGCTTTCTCAGGTGAAAAAAACGGCGGGGCAGCTTTGGCGCTTGGGGATTCGCAGTGGAGACTGGGTGGCATTGCGGATGAGCCAACGTGCGCAAAGCGCCATTCAATTGCTGTCTCTGCAGGCCATCGGAGCGGTGGCAGTGCTGTGCAACGGTCGCTGTACAGTTCGCAATACGCTGGAACAGGCTGCACTGCCGCAAAGGATCCCTTACATTCTTACGGATGAACAGGGGTACTGGGAGCTTTATGCCCCCAAGAGTACGGTGGCGCTGGATGAAACGCAGAGTGGTTCCTTTGAACCTGGGGCGGATCCTTGTGGTCCCGGAATGGTCATTTTCACCTCTGGTTCCACTGGGAAAAGCAAGGGGGTCATTCTAAGCCAGAATAATTTGATTTCCAATTTGCAGGCCTCCGCTCCCTTGGGCGGATATCAGCGAGATGATGTGGCCTTGGGGGCACTGCCTATGGATCATGTATTTGGTTTGGCGCTGCTCACAGGCGCCATCGTGCTGCGCCACTGCCTGTATTTGACACCGGGCGGTGATCTGGATACAGTGCTGTCCGTGATCCAGAGCCGGGGGATCACCAGAATGAACGGGGTCCCGGCGCTTTACTTAAACATGGCGGCGAAAAAGGATGCGTATGATCTGCACACCCTGCGCTGCGGGTTCATCGGCGGTGGTCCCTGTACAGCCGCTCAGTTTGAAAAAATCGAGCAGGCATTGGAAATGACACTGGTACCGGTGTATGGAATGTCTGAGTGCGTGGGTATTTCCTGCGGTGACGCCCAAATGCCAACGCAGCTGCGTTGCAACGGCGTTGGCCGTTTCTATCCCAATAATCAAGGAATGCTTCTTCGGGAGGATGGTATGATCGCTGCCGTCGGAGAAGTGGGGGAAGTATGTGTCCGGGGGCCGCAGCAGATGCTAGGCTATTGCGACGAGATACAGACAAAAGCGGTCATCGACGAAGGGGGATATCTGCATACCGGCGATCTGGGGTTTCTGGACGAACAAGGGATCCTGCATTTGACTGGGCGAAAAAAGGATATCATCATTCGAAACGGTATCAACCTCTCTCCAGGACGAATCGAGGAAGCAATGCTTTCCATCTCTGGGGTGGAGCGTGCTATGGTGGTGGGCATTCCAAGCCAAAGGGAGGGAGAGATTCCCTGTGCTATGGCGGTGAGCTGTCTGTCAGAAAAAGAGATCCTGGCTGGATTGACCCGGATCCTGCATAAAAATGAAATTCCTGTGGGCATCCGGATCGTGACGTCCATTCCATATACTCCCTCTGGGAAGCCGGATAAAGTAAAGGGAAAGGAGCTGTTGGAGCTGTGGGCGAAAGCATTATTTTAAGCACGCCCCTGCTGTGGCTCCTGTATGGCGGGGCCATTGGCCTTTGCCTGTTTGACAGACACTACCGGTCCAGCCGAGGATGGATTACCATCGCTGCCTGCGCTATGAGTATCTTTGCAATGGCAATCACTCTCTTGCTTGGGGCAGGGATGGAAGAAGTGCTCACCATGGCATTGGTGCTTCTGCTGCTGGAATTGGAGGGCTGGAAATGAATTTTAACTCTCTTGCCTTCTTGATTTATCTGCCCATCGTGGTGGGAATCTACTGGCTGCTGCCCCACAAAGGGCGGCGTTATTGGCTGTTGGCGGCAAGTTATTTTTTCTATGGTTACTGGAACCCGGTATTTTTGCTGCTGCTTTTGTTTTCCACCGCTGTGGATTACTGTTGCAGTCTTGGAATGGAGGAAAATCGGAACAGACCTGTGGCCATGAAGTTGTTGCTACTGACCAGTGTGTTCATGAATTTGGGACTGCTGTTTTTCTTCAAATACTGGGACTTCTTCGGAGAAACGGTGAATGAGCTGAGTCGGATACTGGGTCTTTCCTATCGTGTTCCGAAGCTGGGCCTGATCCTGCCTGTGGGTATCTCCTTTTACACATTCCAGACAATGAGCTACACCATAGATGTATACCGAGGCGATTTTCATGCGGAGAAGGATCTAATCATTTTTGCCCTTTATGTGACCTATTTCCCACAGCTGGTAGCTGGGCCTATTGAAAGTCCGGAGAATTTACTGCCCCAGCTGAAGAAGGAGCACACCTGGGACCAAGGGAATTTTATATCTGGTGTGCGGATCATGCTGTGCGGCTTTTTTCGCAAATGTGTGGTGGCGGACTTCTGTGGTCTCCATGTCAATGCGGTATTTGCGGATATAGAAAATGCCAACGCCCTGGCCATTGCCCTGGCAGGCAGCTTGTTCTGCATCCAAATGTATTGCGATTTTGCTGGCTATTCCGAGATTGCTGTTGGTTGTGCCCGAATGATGGGCGTGCGCCTAATGCGTAATTTTGACAGACCATACTTGTCACAAAGTTATACGGAGTTTTTCCGGCGATGGCATATCAGCTTGAACCGGTGGTTTACCAGCTATGTCTATATTCCACTGGGCGGAAGCCGCAGGGGAAAAGGAAGAAAACTATGCAATACCGTTATTGTGTTTGCCCTGTGCGGGCTGTGGCACGGAGCTAGATGGACCTACGTGTTGTGGGGGCTGTATGCTGCTTTCTGGCTGTGCCTAGAAAGTGTAGCGGATATCAAAAAGCGCTTTGGCCCTAAATGGGAGACTCCAGTGGGGAAACTCATCAGAAGAAGCTATATGTTTCTCATCTTTATACCGGCGGCGCTGCTGTTCCGGGCAGAGAGTCTGGAGCAGATCGGAAGCATTTTCTGTGGATTGATCGGAAAAATAGGATTTGGCAGCGCTTACGTGGCAAGTAGCTTCGAAAGTCTGGATATGACCGTTTTGACTGCATTGCAGACTATGCTCAGTATTGTGTGCATGGCGAAACTTTACCGCTTGGCGGAATTTGACCTGGCCTGTTCCACGGAGGATACTGCCCGCAGTCAGCGGACGGCTGGGTATGTCTATCTGCTGGTGGTCATTGCCTTGGGGTGGATCGCTCTGCTGGCAACCGACGCAGCAGCTGGTTTTGCCTATTTTCAGTTCTAAGGAGGCAGCATAATGAAACGAAGGATCTTAACCGTCCTTTTCCTGGCGTTGCTGTTGCCAATGGTTTTGCTGCTTTGCGGTGCGTGGCTGCCTTCCTATTATGCCGATACCTATTATGCGCAGTTGACAGCTCAGTACGAAAAATTGGAAACAACGCAAGGAAAGCGGGTCGTTGTTCTGGGTGGCAGCAATGTGGCATTTGGCGTGGACTCTGCACAGATGGAGCAGATCCTGCGGCAATGCGGTTATGACTATACGGTATGCAACTTTGGCCTCTATGGCGCTGTGGGTACCAGCGCTATGTTGTCCCTGTCGCAGAGGCTGATTCGAGAGGGAGATGTGGTGGTACTGGCGATCGAGCCTGCCAGCGAGACCTTTTCCAGTTATTTTGGAGCCACAGCCATGCTCAAATGTGCAGAGGATACACCCAAAATACTGCTCCACTTAAATCAAAGCCAGCGCACGGCTGTGGTGGGGAATTACCTTTCTTACTTACAGGAACGTGTGCAGATCTACCGAACGGGACTGCTACCCCAGCCTGAGGGTGTATACGCCAAAGCGTCTTTTGACGATAATGGCGATATGCGCTATGAACGGGCAGGCAATGCCATGCTATTAGGGTACGACAGCGCCCAGAGCATTGAGCTTGCCGGGGTCGAACTGGAGAAAGCCTTTGTCCAGCAGTTGAACGATTATATCCAAGAGGCAGAAAAAAGAGGCGCAAGGGTGGTCATGAGCTTTTCACCCATGAACCGGGGCGCACTGACTGATGACTCGCAGGAGGCGGTATATCACTATTTTACCAAATTGCAGACGCAGATCCATTGCCCAATCATTTCGGACCCCAACGATTACATCCTGGACAGCGGTTGGTTTTACGACTCCAATTTCCACTTGAATACGGCAGGAATGGCGGTGCGTACTTATCAGCTCAGCTGCGACCTGCTCAATGACCTGGGGTATTACGAGGATGTGCCATTCAAAATGCCACAATTACCGGATCCCATCGCACAGGTGGAGGAGAACGGGACGGATGGTGGGATGTTTACTTATGAAAGCCTGGGAGAAACGGGATTACTGGTGTCCGGATTGACAGAACAGGGAATGCAGGAGCCTGTTCTGGTGGTGCCTTCCAGCTACAATGGAAAACCCGTGGTGGGCTTGACGCAGACGGCGTTTGCGGAAAATACATACTTGCAGGAGCTGACGCTTCCTGCAACCGTTGAAAGTATCCCAGATGGAGCATTTGCTGGTTGCGTTTCATTGACCCGGTTGAATTTGCTCCATCAAGAGACGACACCTAGCGTGGGGGAAGGCTTGCTGGAGAGAGCGGCGCAACTGAAGATTTATGTCCCCCAAAGTGCCTACCACTTATACCGGGATGGAGCAGGCTGCGCTGCAAATCTCTGGCAACGGTATCTGAAATATATTACGGCATATTGAATAAACCAGAAGGAGTGATCAACAAATGAAAGAATTGATCCAAAAGCTGACGCTGGAGGAAAAGGCAGCGCTGCTGCAAGGCTGGAGCACGTGGTCGACCCGGGAGATCAAGCACCTGGGTATTCCAGCGATGTTCTTGTCCGATGGCCCCATCGGCCTTCGCAAACAGGCGGGAGCGGGGGACCATCTGGGACTCAACGCCTCTATCCCGGCTACCTGCTTCCCGGCAGCGTCCAGTATGGCCAACAGCTGGGCCCCGGAGTTGGAAGAAGAACTGGGGCGTGCGCTGGGGAAGGAAGCTGCTGCAAACGATGTCCATGTGCTTCTTGGCCCGGGCCTAAATATCAAGCGCAGCCCCTTATGTGGCAGAAATTTCGAATATTTCTCCGAGGATCCGTATTTGGCTGGCAAAATGGCAGCGGCTTTTATTCGGGGCATTCAGAGCAATGGTATTGCCGCCTGCCCAAAGCATTTCGCCGTAAATTCCCAGGAACTGCGGCGCATGGCTATGGATTCGGTGGTGGATGAACGCACATTGCGGGAAATATACTTGACTGGCTTTGAAATTGCTGTGCAGGAGGGCGGCGCCAAGAGCATTATGTCCTCCTATAACCGGGTCAATGGCGTATATGCCAATGAAAACGAGCATCTGCTGGATCAGATCCTGCGCAGAGAATGGGGCTTTGATGGCTTTGTGGTCACGGATTGGGGCGCTGACAATGACCATACCGAGGGTGTTTGGGCTGGCTGTAACTTGGTGATGCCTGCGCCCGGCCCAGACTGCGCTCTGGGGCTGATCGGGGACGTAAAGGCGGGGAAAATTGACGAAGCGGTTCTAGATCAGCGGCTGGAGGAGTTGCTGCGGGTGGTATTTGAGACCCACGAGGCAGTGAAAAAGGCACCAAAGACCTTCAATGTTGATGAGCATCATCAAGTTGCAAGACGTTGCGCCGAGGAAAGCATCGTACTGCTGGAAAATGATGGGATCCTACCCCTGAAGGAAGGGGCAAGTGTTGTGATCATTGGCGATTTTGCCAAGGTTCCCAGATACCAGGGCGCCGGGTCCAGCCAGGTGAATCCCACCCGGGTGGAGGATCTGTACAGCGAGCTGGAAAAGCGTTTGCACATTACCGGCTATGCCCAAGGCTTCGACCGGAAAAACCCGGCTCCCAAGCAGGCGCTCATTGACGAAGCGGTGCAGGTGGCAAAAAGTGCGGAAACGGTGCTGCTGTGTGTGGGCCTGGATGAGATCATGGAGTCTGAGGGAATGGATCGGCTGCACATGGAGCTGAGCCGGGGCCAACAGGAACTGATCCGGGCGGTGTGCAAAGTAAACCGGAATGTGATCTTGGTCCTGTCCGGTGGCGCTCCCTTCGTAATGCCCAAGGAAGGCAGCTGCCGTGCAGCAATTCATGGCTATCTGGGAGGTCAGGCGGGAGCAGGGGCAATGGCAGATGCGCTGCTGGGCGTGATCAATCCCAGTGGTAAGCTGAATGAGACCTGGCCCCATATCCTGGAAGATAATCCTTCCTATGCTTATTTTCCCAGCGAGAATCGGACCTGTGAATACCGTGAGAGTCTGTATGTGGGCTATCGGTATTACGATACGGTGGGGGCTTCGGTGCGATATCCCTTTGGTCATGGCTTGAGCTATACCAGCTTTGCATATTCGGATCTGGAAGTGTCGAAGGACCATGTCTGTTTTACAGTGACCAATACCGGTGAGCGGGATGGTGCGGAAGTGGCCCAGATCTACATCAGATGCAAGGATGGACGAGTGTTCCGCCCAAGCAAAGAATTGAAGGGCTTTACAAAAGTGTTTTTGAAAGCGGGAGAAGAAAAACGTGTTACCGTTTCCCTGGATGAAAAGGCATTCCGATATTTCAATATAAAAACAGATCGATGGGAAACGGAAACAGCGAACTATGAGATATTGGTGGCAGCTAGCGCCCGGGATGTGCGTCTGAATGGCACCATCCGTGTTCTGGGAAGCGAGGCGCCCATTCCTTATGAGAAAATGCCTGCCTACGAAAGCGGACACATCGAGAAGGTCACGGATGAGGAATATGAACGGCTTTTGGGTCATCCCATTCCGGATGGGCATTGGCAGGGAGAGCTGACAGCCAACGATGCCATTTGTCAGATGTATTACGCCAAAAGCGCAGCGGCCCGGTGTGTCTACAAATTGCTGACCCACCTAAAGGAAAAAGCGGAAGCAAAGGGGACACCGGATTTGAATATCATGTTCATCTACAATATGCCCTTCCGGGCCATTGGGAAGATGGCAGGGGGCATGGTGTCCAGTAAAATGGTGGAGGATATCCTGTTTATCGTAAACGGTCACTTCTGGAGGGGAGCCGGGCGGTTGATCGGAGATTTCTTCCGTAATCTCTCAGCTAATCGGAAATTCATAAAACAATTGGAGGTTTATGAACATGGAAACAATTAAAAAATGGATCGATAAACATCCCAAGGCGGCCCAGTGGATCCGGGAGGGCGGATTGTTTGTGCTGGTGAGCAATGGTATCACGGTGTTCAAATATCTGCTTCTGACCTTTCTGCCTGCGGCATTTGCCTTCTTGGGAAGCCGGGATTTCGGCTTCCCGGGGATCGACCTGGAGCTGTTTGGTATCGAGTTTAAGTGGTATATCATCGGCTATGGCGCAGATCAAGGTGGTATTGCGTATTTTACTGCCTACATGATCGCAATGGTCATCGGTGAAGTGATCAATTTCTTCATTCAGAGGAGTTGGGTGTTCCGGAGCAAGGGAAATATCCTGTATCAGGGAATGTGGTATCTGCTGGCCTTTTGCGTGGTGACTTGCGTGGTCAACTCTATCAATTGCGTTTGGGCAGCGGTGGCCGGTCATTTTGTGGCACCCTGGCTGTATAACATTGGCACGACGGTGCTAAATGGAGGTGTTTCCATGGTGGTGTTCTTCGTGGTGAACAAGATCGTGTTCAAGGACGCGGGAGAAAAGAAACATTAAGAAATTCTTCCATTCCTCTTGGAGGACAGATGTGTTATACTGGGAAAAAAGATCAGAAAAGGGAAATAATATATGAAATATGACTATTTGATCGTGGGGGCTGGCCTGTTTGGAGCTACCTTTGCACGGCAGGCGATGGATGCAGGAAAACGGGTGCTGGTTGTGGAAAAACGAAGCCATATTGGCGGAAATGTTTACACGGAAGCAGTCGAAGACATCCAGGTACACCGCTATGGCGCACATATTTTCCACACGAATGACGAGGCCGTTTGGACGTATGTAAATAGATTTGCCCGGTTCAACCGTTTTACCAATTCTCCGGTAGCAAATTATCTTGGAGAGCTTTATTCACTGCCCTTCAATATGTATACATTTAACCGGATGTGGGGGGTCACGACCCCCCAACAGGCAATGGAGAAGATTCGCCAGCAGCGGGAAAGCGCTGGTATCACTCAGCCCAAAAATCTGGAGGAGCAGGCGATCTCTCTGGTGGGTACGGATATCTATGAGAAGCTGATCAAGGGCTACACGGAAAAGCAGTGGGGAAGGAATTGCAGAGATCTGCCGGCGTTCATCATTCGCCGGCTGCCGGTGCGATTTACCTTTGACAATAATTATTTCAATGCTCGCTATCAGGGGATCCCCATGGGTGGATACACGGCCTTGGTGGAAAAGCTACTGGAAGGTGCGGATATCCGGCTGAATATGGATTTTTTGGAGCACAGAGCGCAGCTTTGTACTTTGGTGGAGAAAATCGTTTATACCGGACCCATTGATGCCTATTTTGACTATCAGCTGGGGGCACTGCGCTACCGCTCGGTGCGCTTCGAGACCGAAGTGTTGGATACCACGAACTACCAGGGAAACGCTGTGGTCAATTATACGGATGGGGAAACACCCTATACCAGGATCATTGAGCACAAATGGTTCGATCCTACGGATCAGAAGAAGACGGTCATCAGCCGGGAATATTCCTCGGAGTGGGAGCCGGGACAAGAGCCCTATTATCCGGTGAACGACGAAGAAAACGATGTCCTTTACCGGCAATATCAGCGCTTGGCGGAGAAAGAGATACACGTGATCTTTGGCGGTCGCCTTGCCCAGTATCGCTACTGCGATATGGATATCACCATAGCGGCTGCACTGACAGCCGCAGAAAGAGAATTGAAATGAAACTGATCAGCTTTGCGATCCCCAGCTATAATTCCCAGGATTATCTGCGCCACTGCGTGGATACGATCCTATCCGGTGGCGAGGATGTGGAGATCATCATCGTCAACGACGGTTCAAAGGATGCCACGGCAGCCATTGCGGATGAATATGTCGCTCGCTATCCCAGTATTGTAAAGGCGGTACACAAGGAAAATGGCGGTCACGGTTCCGGGGTCAACCGGGGCTTGGCAGAGGCTACGGGCCTTTATTATAAGGTGGTGGACTCGGATGATTGGGTGGATGAACAAGCACTGCAAACGCTGCTTGCCACCATTCGCCGGCACCAGGGGGAAAATCGGCTCCCGGACCTTTACATCACTAACTTCATTTACGACCACGCATACGACAACACCACGTTCCTGCGCCATTGGCGGGGACAGTTTCCGGTGAACCGGCACTGCACCTGGAAGGATGTGGGGCGCTTTTGGGATGCACAGGTGCTGCTAATGCACAGCTTAATGTACCGGACGGATCGTCTACGGGAAAGTGATACCGTCTTGCCGGAGCATACCTTTTATGTGGACAACTACTATGCCTATAAGCCCTTGCCGCTGATGAAGACGATTTTCTACCTGGATGTGGACTTGTACCACTATTTCATCGGACGGGAAGACCAGTCAGTGAATATTAAAAACTTCACTCGGCGGTATGATCAGCAGCTGCGGGTGATGCGGTGTATGGTGGACGCTTATTCCCAGACACAGATCGAGCAGATGGAGAAACCGCTGCGGCGTTATATGAACCATTGTCTGGGTGCGATCATGATGAATACCATGCTGTTTGCCTGTGCCGGAGGAAGTGAGCCAGAGCGGATCCAGGCCCATGAGGAACTGTGGCAGCACATCCGGACCCAGGATCCGGCTATGTATCATGCCCTGGCCCGCCGGTCGCTGCCGGCTTTGGTCAAGTGGCTGCCCTGGAAAGCCAGGGGCCGATTTATGCATTTCGGTTATTATATGCTGTGTAAATTTGTGAAACTCGGTTGATAATCGGAACATTTGTTATGAAAACGCACCCCCAAAAAGGGCGCAAAGCATCCCCCAACTTTCGGCAGGCAACTTGCGCTATGTAATAGCGCATTCGGGCGGAGTTGGGGATGGCATCAGGTTCCCATCCAAGTGCTTTCAGTCGTTTCAAATAATTGTTTATCTTTCTGTCACGATTAAGGCAACACCGCATAAATGCAAAAATCCGCATTATACAGTGGGTGCCAAAT
>CAZVAB010000006.1:0-21898 GCA_964625045.1 uncultured Oscillospiraceae bacterium
ATTATCTCATGTGTCTAAATACATTTTAAGGCACTCTGTTATTGAGCGCTTACCTCGATCTTGGCAAAAGCAGAGGCAACGGTGCTTTCGGAAGTACTGGGGAATAGTATAAAAGCAACAAGAGGCAACGGATAAATCCGTTGCCTCAAATAATTGTTTGCGCATATTCATTTAAACTCTTTGTTATCCTCTCTACTTACTGCCAATCCATTTGCTTTCCTATTTCATCGGCTATTAAAAAACCAATCACTGCACCGAAGTAATTTAAATCCTTTGTAAATATTCCCATTAGACAAATCACCACAGTGGCACTTTTTCCAACCCAAATTGTGCTAGACCCTTTATTGTGATTTTTTCTAAATCGATTTAACAAAAATTGAAAAAGCAGGGTAAATAAGAAGAAACCCATTCCATATAATACAATTCCAAACATATGCATCCTTAATAACACTTTATCCAACATGTTCCTATTTCATCATTTACTATCCACTTCAGCCTTTTTCTGTTAAGACGGTTTACCTCAAAAAAACGGTTTATTTGGTCACATGCAAATATTATCATCTCTGAAGCTTTACGTATTCCCTCTACCCGAAAATAGATTTCCGTTTCGCCTTTTTTCAGTTGCTTCTCTACATAACATAATACTTGATCCTTTCGCCAAAACACTTTTCTATATTTGTGAAAGTAATTATCACGCATAGATTTGCAAACTGGTAATTTTGTTTCCGGCTGATGTTCTTTTACGATTAAAGAATCACTTAAATTAAAATAATCATATGGAATTCTCTTCAGATCAGTACTACGAGCTCCTATATCCCATGTCACATCTAAATGGTAGGAATTTCCATCTATATTCACCAAATTCCATGCATGAGCTGTTGTTATCCCATCTTTTAAAGACTCTCCTGTAACCACAATGCACTTCACATCAACAGCATTTAATAGTACCTTAACTGCCTTAGCTATTCCTTCGCATTGTGCCTTATGATGTGCAAACACCCCTAAAATATTATGTGAAGCAATCATTCTGACCGGCTTTTTTTTATCTGCCCCTTCTGTATCGTATAGAATATTCTGGCAAATCCAATCATGTATTTTTCGCTCCTTTTCATAGTCCGATTCTCCGATTAAACTTAAAGAACATATCAGTGTATTTACCTCTTTTTCGATTTTTCGATTATATTCTTTCACTTTATCTTCTGAGAAAAAATATTGGGGACAAATAGCATAACGACCAAACATATCTCTGGCACAACTGCAGGCTGACTGATTAAGATAATAAATCAATGGATTGTCTCTGGTCATGGCATCATAAATACGCTCAAAAGCTTCTTCTGGAAAAACACCACTTACCGGAATTGGAATAACACTTTGATGCGCCATTACGCCATCATAAAATGCACGATATACCGCCTGATCTTGCTTATTTAATTGATGATAATAATAGCGATCTACAATCATATCTCATTTCCTCAATTTCCTTTTCATCACCAATCAGACATTAAAGAAAACAAGCCATAACTACCGTAATATCATCTCCGCAACCTAATTCGCTCGTTTCTATTAGCCATTTTTTCAAATTGTTCTGCACAGTCAGCGGACCATATTCTTTTATCATTACAAAATATTCTCTACATGTCTTCTGAAACTCTTCATTTGTCGTATAGCTATTGGCAAATCCATCTGTCGACAACATATACATACAATTTTTTTCACCATCTCTTCTACGGATAGAAGCTACAGCTTTTCTCCAAGCGTCTATTTTTGATAAAGAATGGGTTTCCGTACCCAAGAATTTCTCTGGTTCAACCAATGCATAAACACCATCCTCTGTAACGAAATTAATATCTCCATCACCTATCTGAAAAGAAAATACAAAAGTTTTTGTAATCAACATTCCCAGTAAAGTTGTTCCATACAACGAGTATACATTAGACCATTTGATATTTCCGTCATCATCCAACATGCCTTCAGCCTTATTTTTGTAATATGACTGTTTTACTCTCATTTGCCATTCTTCACATACATCCTGTGCGAACCGCATTTCACCCTCACGATTTAAAAATGTAATAAGATTAGCTAGACCCGTTTTATCTGTACCATAACTCTTCAAATAATTATTCATAACTTCGCAAAACGTATTCACTGCCATTATAGAGCCTCTATCGCTACGAGGGCATTTTTCACTTCCATGCCCATCTGCAACAGCTATCAAAACAATATCATCCGATATTTCTACAATTTTCTTACTATCTTGGCAGGGCAATCCATTTCTCTGGTGGGTAGCACCTTTGACGATACCATCACATAAATAACGTTTCATCAAATTTCCTCCTTACCCGTTTACCAAACTGCTCCTTCATCAAAGTCATCTGGATTCGGAATATTACTCATATCGAGTACCAATGGTGCACCATGATTGGCAGATACAAATGGATCTCCGGATGTTACCCCTCCTGAAACAGCCGGTGTTGATACTACTGGTGCGGATATTGCATCTACATTCATTGGTTTGCTAGAAGGTGCCGACACCATAGATGCCGTTGTAGATGCCCATTTGATCATTTTCGCCAAAGCCGTGGCATTGTTTGCCTGTAAAACTAATTCCTTGTTTCCTGCAAATTCCGTTAATACTTCATCATCTGCATCTTGACCAATTGAAATAGCAATCTTAACTGCTTTTTTAAACCAAGGAAGATGTTTTAATTTATCCATACTCTTTTTATAATCATCAGTTGGCTGTCCATCAGAAAGAAGAACAATTACTGGTGGTAATGCTCTATCCGGCATTGGTGGAATAGAAAGTTGCGCTGCAAGAAGATCAAACGCTTTTCCAAGTGCTGTAAGTCCATTGGCTTCCATATCTTCCCAACTATAGTTTTCTACTGGCACTGGATTTGATGTAATCCAACTTGCTCCTGTTGAAAACTGAAGTGCACGGATCAGCAACTGTGCATTTGGATTATTATCTGCTGCACTACGCATTTCTGGTATGCATTCCTGGATTGTATTATTTACAATTCCGATTTTTTCTCCATACATAGATCCTGAACAATCTACCACCCAAAAGAAATGAATAGGTCTGGTTGCTAATTCTCCTCCTGGTCGTTGTAATTCCTGCATAATTTTTCCTCCTTGTTTTTCTATCTAAATTCACCTGTTGTCTGTGAAAAGATAATCTTTACTCCATTTGCAATACCCGCAGTGCGTCCTGGTTCTACTGGTATCTGTGTACCGTCTGCTTTTTGGTAAGTCCAGTTTACATTATCTTCATTTCGAATCCCCCAAAGAGCTGGATTGTTTGGATTTTGCACAACACTTCCTACCACAGTCTCCATTTCAAAATCTTCATATATATGATGGTGAAGCACTTTTGTATCCTGGTGAAGTAATACGCGATTCTTACCTACAATTAATTTTCTTGGTATCGGAACCGCATTTTGACAATTCCAGCAAATGTGTGCCACGCCTTTAGCTTCTAGCTCTTCATCATAAAAAAGTTGGGCTCCACATGAACAGCGAAGCATACCACTCATCATATTTGAAAATAATGTCATCCACTCAGGTTCTGTTATGCGTTTACTCGGCTCATTTAATCCTACTGTAAAAGCTTTTGTAAACATTTGGCGCAATTTTTCTGGATAAAGTGGCCAATAAATATTAGCATTATCATGAATTCCCTTTACTGGTCTGTTTGTTTTATTATTAGGATCAAAAATGAATACTGGATCTGTTCCATATAATTTTACTCTTGCAGCCATATCCATACATTTGATATTTGCTTCCATTTTTCCCTCCAATGGATGATTAACCATGAAAAGATAAAACAACAATACGGATAAAGAATAACGATCCGTATCTTTTGAAGGTCTTTTTTCTCCTCTTACAATTTCGGGAGCCATAAAGCCAGGCGTTCCTAAGACTCCACCTGGTTTGCTGTTGTCAAAAGAAACATTATCATTATCACAAATCAGAACATCTCCTGTATCTGGATTAAAAAACAAATTTCCAAAAGAAATATCCTGATATTTTGCACCCATTGCATGCAGTTTTTGATATCCCCTCGTTAAATTAAATGCTGTCCTACACAGTGTATAAAACGATGGATTAACTCGTTTTTTCATTAAATCCACGATACTTTTATAATTTTTAGGACGAAGAGGCATAACATAACCAAACAAGTCTCCTTGTTGAGGTGTTATCATTTCCATTGGCCACAAAAAACAATTATCTGGAGCTCCCTTAGCAACGATAGTCTCTAAAATCTTTTTCTGTCTAGCGGTAGCACTTCCTTTGAAATACCATTTTAATGCATAATGTTTTTCTTTGCATTTTACATCATACACCTCTCCTTGACCGCCAGCCCCTAGAAGACTAATAATCTCATATTTATTTCCACACTCAGATGTGAGAATAGTTCCACTTTTTAACTGTCCTTCCATTATGGTATCTGCCTCCTTTGTTTTATTAATTGTAACGCTTGATATACAACATTTCCATCTGCCACTACCAAACAATAGCATTTATTTCCAAATTGCATCTCACAAGCATTACTATAAGGCGTAATTGCTGTAAGATAACGATATGTCTTGTCAAATCCCCATTCTTTTGATTGAAATATAACTCTTTGATTGGTGATATACAGGATTCCACGATGCTGCACCAATTCTATATGTTCAATAGTTTTTCCACGCCCCGAACTTATTCTTGTCCCTTTAAATAATCCTGGACTACTATGACCATAATGCTGATACTGCTTTACTTTCTTTTCCTCGAGATTTACTGCTTTATCAATAAAATGTATTTTTTCTCCACGTTTTAAAAATATTTGGTCTGTGTTAAGGATCGGCAATCTTCCAGACATAATCTCGTTCTTCGCAGCTACTGGAAGAATAGATGTAACAATTGGAATCTGATTTTTTGTTCCAAATAACGCATCGAAAAAGCCCATACATTTCACCTCTTTTCTTATATTATACTACAGATTGTATCATCTATAGTCACCCATTAAGCGACACTATAATTTTTCATTTCAATGATTTTATTATAGGTTCTCTTTTTTCGGTTTTAAAATTTTTGAGATAGAGTGAGCTATATATTTTACTTCTTCCACAGTATTTTCATATCCTAATGAAATTCTAATTGTACCAAGAGCATATTCAAGAGGAAGATCTATTGCTGAAATAACATGTGAAAGCTGTGTATTGTTGCTATCGCATGCTGATCCGGTCGAAACGCTAATTCCCATCAAATCTAATCTATGTAAAAGCATCTCTCCTTCAACATTTTTAAAAGACAAACTAACATTTCCGGGAATTTTATAATCGCTTCCATTGCATTTAAAATCTAATGCCAATAATCTCAGTTCATTAATAAGAATATTTTCCAATTTGTTTAAATAAATTGCTCTCTTTTCCATCTCAATACAACTTTTTTCCAATGCAACAGCCATTCCTACAATAGAAGCTATATTCTCAGTTCCAGCACGCATTTCAAATTCCTGTGCGCCACCATCAAAATATGAAGAAAGAGAAGTTCCTTCTTTTATGTACAGGAAACCTATTCCCTTTGGCCCATTGAATTTGTGAGCCGAGGCTGAAAGCATATCTACATTCAAAGCCTTTACATCAATAGGAACATGTCCTATCGCTTGTACTGCATCTGTATGAAACAAAGCATCTCTAGAATGTGTAATATCACATAATTCTTTAATTGGCTGAATAGTACCAATTTCATTATTAGCATACATTAATGAAACTAATTTTGTACTGTCATTAATACATTTTATCAAGTTATCTATGCATATTATTCCTTGCTCATCAACTGGTAAATAATTTATATGACACCCTATTTTTTTTACTCTCTGACAAGCATTAAGAATTGCATGATGTTCTATTAGAGATGTAATAATTTCACAATCAGCAAAATTATCAAAAGCAATCGATTTAATTGCCCAATTATCACTTTCTGTCCCTCCAGAAGTAAAATATATCTCTTCCGGTTTAGCATTAATGCACTTTGCAATTGTTGAACGAGCAGACTTTATTGCTACTTTAGCTGGTCTTGCAAAAGAATACAATTGCGATGCGTTTCCATAATCATTAAGAAGAAACGGTTTCATAGCTTCAAATGCTTCTATATCTAATTTTGTTGTTGCTGCATGGTCTGCATATACTTTCATATTAATCACTCAAACAGTTTACAACCTTGATCTCTGAATTCTTCAATCTTATCCATAATATCCTGAACCGAAGCGCCAAGATACTCTGCAAGACAATTCATACAATAAAAATTTTCGATCTGTTCCCCTAATAATTTTTTATTAATTCCAATTTCATTTCTTTCAAGTGATTCCTTCCCGCAAGAAACACAAGATTTTTTTTCTATTCTACGCATCTATTACTGAAAAACTTGGTACAGTTTTTCCAGCTTCTTTTTCGTCTGCAATTCCCATCTGTATGCGAATAATGGCTCTCATATCCATTGCGGGTTGCAAACAATATCGATTAAAATCACGAGACGTAATATCCTGAGGTCGACGAACATGCGGGAAAAGCAACTTCAAGTATGCAGTACAAATTCTCTTAATAGCTTCAGTATCACGCGTATCTGCTTTAGGTGGCATATCAATACGAGCATCAACAATTGCCCTATAAGAAGGGTCATCTCTAAGTTCATGCATGATACTTGAAAAATATTCGGAATTTAATGCCCATCCAAACGCTTTCAAATCATCGTTCATTCTCGGCAAATCCCATCCTTTAATAAATCCATGAATTCGATCCAAAAAAGGTACTCTATGAAACGGTTCTGGCAATTCAAAAAACATATTGGTATATTCATCCATAGCACTTCCAGTAATGTTTCCTAAAAACACAATACCCGCATCAACGTTTACTTCGTGTCCATCAGGTGCATTATATTTTCTGTTTTCCATAATTTGTTGCAATGCTGAATGAAGTTCTGTATCTTTCATATATTCTGCTTCTCGGATTTCATCTAATGCAACAAAATCTTTATACGCTACAATGCCATCGGCTTTTTTACCAATATCATAAATCAATTTAGCGCGTGTAACTTTTCCAGAAACAAGCCATCCATAACGACTAATTTGCCCAAATAGATAAGATTTTCCCGTTCCTGGAGGCGCAAGTTCAATAAGGTTAAGATTCTTCTCTACAAATGGAAGTAATCTCTGTATAACAGACAATTTTTGTGCTCTGTTTTCATAACCTGCAGGATTATAATCGACCGCAGATAAAATAATATCAATCCATTCATCCAAAGAAAAACTCTCACGTGCAGTCTTGAACTCCTCCAAATCTGTTTCATATGGACAAAAATCTGTAAAATCCATCAATTTAATTTTTCCTGGTGTTTTAGTATCAAATGGATATTGGTAACCAAGTTCAATAATCCCCCAATTTTCTTCTGCTTTCAATAAGTCTTCACTACAAGCATTCCAAACTTCACGAGGTATCGTAGTATCATTATAACCAAGTCCAAAATCTGGCAGTGCAAATGAAATCTCTCCAGTACGTATATTGATTTCAATACAAACCTTTGCTAAGATTTTTATCACTTCCCCATTATTGATAATTCGATTTTTTAAATTTTTCCAATCATCTTTTTTAGGAATGTAAGTACTAATAAAGTCTGTTGCTCCATCTACGTCAACTTCTCCATCATCGTCCTGAAAATTTTTCACTACATAATCACGCATAAATGATGGCAATTTGAATGAAGAAATAAAGTTATTCTGTTGAAGATCTTTAAACACTACCATAGTGTCAAAAGCATCTTTTAGACGATTGATAAAATCATCACTCACTTCATTCCCACAACCATATTCTATATTTTCAAACGATCCTAGCAAACCAAGTGCCCCCATCCAAGTTTCAATAATCCACATAGCATTACTTTCAGCAATACCATAATCTTTACAAATCCTCTTTTGTAACTGTAATTTTTTAATTGACAATTGATCTTCCGGTACAGAACTAAGGTCTGTGACTCCGACCTTAAAACCATTCATTAAAAGATTGACTTCTTTTAATTCTGTTGGAAAAGTGTCAGAAAGCAAACTTTTTAATGTTCTTTTATCCCGAAGTGCATTAGGGTAATCATCCACTAATGTTTTCAATTTCACGACAAATTCATCCATTGCGAAGTCCCTCCATTCCTATTTAAAGTCCAAATAAATTTTTTTGTTTTGTAGCTCTTTCAATGCTAAAGCCAAGTGTAACCCCAACATTTCTATCTCCATCATAAATTAAGGCCTCATAAGAGTTTGTTCGCTTTAATTCAGGCATAACAAATTCTGCATGTTTTTTGTCGCCAACAAATATTCCCTCATAGAAAATGCCATTTACCTGAATGCGAGGTTGTTTCATAGGTGTATTAGAAAATAATATAATTTTTGCATCCTGTCCCATTTTAAACTTAATCACAGGATCAACAAAACAATACGTTATATTATCTGGTTTTCTTGTTAATGTAATTATAGGAACAAGAACTTCCTCTAATGCAGCACCTCCATGAACCTCCAGGTTGGCCGCACGTCCTCCCTTAAATCGCTCATAATTGGCAAGAACTGCATATCCATCCTCATATGTAACTTGTGAAAGATTAGGATCCTTTTCGATTTTACAACATCTACCACTATGAACCCCTTTTTCTGCAAGCTCAATATTGGATGTTGATTCTTTTCCATATAATACAGCCAAACGACTTGCACCATGATCTGATATAATTACAGCTCTTTGAATACCGCCTTGTGCTAGCTGAGCCTGAACACGTCTCAATTCAGTATCAATAATTTCAAGTTCACGAAACAGATGAATCGGATAAGGGCAAACTGTGTAATCATATATCACACTATGGTGCTTTAATTCATCCAAGTCCGAAATTTTCTTTACATTTGGACATGTGTTTTCAAATTCCTTGTTTTTCGAGGTAATAGATGGTAATTCACAGTGACCTATAGAAATCTCAGATATTAAGCCATATTTTTCGCATTTACTTTGGATATATGATAGATATTCAACCCCCAATGCATCAAAGAAAAAGAAGCCCGTTTTATCTTTATCAATCTTAGAAACAATGCTACTTCTCGGCTGTAGCTTCATAAACGGTCTATTAACAGCCTGATCACCAACTACTGCAATAAAATCATCAAAAATTCTATTCGTCAGTTTCTGTTTCTTATATTGAGTAAAGTAGTTCGTTAACTCTGCGCGGAAATAACTATCTACTTCAGGTAACTGTGTATTCAATACATCAAAATCAAAACGTTGCATATAACAATAAATATCTGGAAAGCCTTTTTTTAGTATGTTTGTTAATTCATTTTCATTATAATCATATATAGATAAACATTTAACCAATTCATATTTTTCTCGTTCACTACCAGATGTTATATATCGTATTGCATTCTTTCCGTACCTGCCAATTTGATCACAATAATCATCGATATATGGAAGATTTTCAGGGATATTATCCAATATATATTTTCTTTCCATATAGTAATTCTCAAAAAGAGGATCATCATACTTAATATTAAGAAGTTCATTGTACAGAGATTGCTCAAAAGTATCCACCGTGTCAGAATTAGTAAGAATTAGAGTAAGATACTTATTTGCTCCTACACCAAACACCTGCATAGCAAGCCATAGCAGCCACAATTTATTTTTTTCTCCGCTTTCCAGTATCTCATTCAAATGAGCAATAAGATTTGATGTTGCACCGAAAATTGTACATATATAAGCAGAAAATGTATTTGTATTTCGCATTTCAGAAAACAACCATTCCCACTGTACTTGACTACCATATTCCATTTTAGTAAGAATCAAATCCGGATATTTTTTGCAAATAGCATCATATATTCCTGTACTCTCTGTGACAGAATATAGTGCTTGTCTGAAAAGTGAAGTTTTAAAGTTTGTTAATACTGTAAGCACCGGATGATTTTGAAGTTTGCTATCATCCACCTTTTCCATGTATTCAAGTAACCCCTGTATTCCATTTAAAGGTTTAAAACCAACACAAACTTTCTCATTATCAGTCAACTTTATCTGTGGTAGAGGAGATGTACTCCCCTCTACCAAAACAATTCGACGATCATAACGCGGATCTCTCTGCAAATATCGATCAATAAATTTCTTACAATGATTCAATAGTATAATTGCATGCCCCGATATATTCAATCCAAGTAACTCATCAATAAGTGAATCAACTGCTGTTTCATTTCTAAGCATAGCAGCCTGAGATGCCCCCACTAAAACAAATGTACCTTTACCATTTATTTGTGCAATTGCATCATCTAGCATCGGTAAGCCATTCTTCTGTGTAAATTGAGAAATAAATATGCACTGCTTACTAGCATCTGCCTCTAAACGTTGAAGAATAGCTTGAAAATCGTCAAAATTTTCTACATTAATCATAAGTGGACTTCCCCAAGTTTTCCCAGTGCAATATGCGTTTATTTCTTGAAAACAATCATTTACATTCTCGCAGTACATACAGGTCCTCCTTACTTGTTTTTTAGAATCTCAATACCTACTTTAACATTATCCGAAATTAAATCTCTCAAATAATGACGTAATTCAGTTGCATCCATTTTTTCAACAACTGCCCATACTCTTTCGCTACCACCAGTCTTATACTTTTTCTCTGCAAGCTTTCGAATTTGATCTTGTACAATAGAATTATCCATCCAGTCATATTGACGAACAGTAACGTGTGATACAAGATGTTCTCGAACCACATTAACATCATCTAACATCAATGAATAATCACCTACCACTCTGGTCAAGAAACATTTATCTCTTAGATCACTGTTAGAGAGTTTTTCAAAATATGTAACTCGATTCAAATATTCAATAGCACGCTTTATTGCCATCTCTGATGGAGAATTTTCCATCATAATCGCAAATATTTCTTTTGCCTCAGGACGTTCTTCGTCATCAAGCATACATAAAATAGGTGTATCGTATCTTGCTGACCAGTCTCTTGGATCTTTTGTCCCAGTTTTTTCAATCCATAAATCTTTCAAACGCTTTTTAGCTTGATTCTGAAGAAATACCTTAACTGCATTTTCCACATATGTCATATATTCAGTAGAAGATTTAGTAAACTGTCCTGCCGGAATATCTTGATATAACTTGAGTACGTCATCTGCATCTATTCCATCGATAAAAATTTCAGCAACAGATTTAAAATAGGAAATTTGATCACTATAAAATTTTTCAAACGCTTCTCTCTGGGAAAGCAACATTGAATAGAATTTTTCCTTGTTTTGATCAGGCAAAGTATTTGTCTGCTTCATACGATGTAATTCCTGAAGAAACGGTGCTAAATCACCTACGGATTTTTTTATTGTTTCAAAAGAAATTTTAATATTATTAGTACGACTATTCCATCCACTTATAACATCTCTCATACTGCAACAAGCAGTAATACTTTTTGCACTTTCAGCTATTATACAGTAATCTAAAATGACATCATCAATCTTGTCATTGGCAGTTTCTGTATTCCAAACCCAATTTGCAGCATCAGCATTAAATTTTTGTTTAACCTGATCTAAATATGCTCCTCCGTCATTAATCTGTGCTGCAAGAGTTTTCAAAGCCCCGTTCTTATATGCATCAATATACGCCAACATACCCTTTCTACACATATCATTTGTAAGTAGTCGAGTAAGATCTTCCGTTAGAGACGCATTCTGAATCACTAAACGACCAATTGCATCTGCTAAATCACTTTCCGATGACTTAGAGCTATTTGCAGTGTTCGCAATACCACAATAATCATCAATTACAGTTGCTATTACCGATGTAGGTGTAGCAGCTTCGACTTTTTCCAAAAGTGATTTGATTGACCAAATTGGAAACGCAAGTTTTTTCATACTTATTCTCACTTGATCTCTTGCACTTTCAATAGAACCACATTGTGATATTGGAATGCGAAATGCTTCAGAAGTACATTTCAAAAATGCTCGTTGTTCTGCACTCATTGCAACAATATATTCCGGTTTATATTTCTTGTCTGGAGAAA
Source organism: uncultured Oscillospiraceae bacterium (assembly GCA_964625045.1). Taxonomy (GTDB): domain Bacteria; phylum Bacillota; class Clostridia; order Oscillospirales; family Oscillospiraceae; genus Faecousia. The sequence continues at coordinate 12,055 of CAZVAB010000006.1, forward strand.
CTGTTTGTTTCATTGCATTAGCAATTGCCATTTTCATCTTGTCTACAGACATACTTTCACTAGTCGATCCATTACTCCAAAAATAGTCCCCTGTCGCATACTCTTTTAAAATAAATCCCATCACAAAAGCAGCAAGATTAGTCGCTCTAAAACCATACGGAGCTTGCTCTAATTCAGTATATATGTCATAAACACACACACGACCAGATGGTGAATCGAATCCCTGCTTAATCATTTCTTCAACTTTCGACTTAATCTGTACGATACTTAAGCTACGTTTAGACGGATCTTTCCAATAACCGTCAATACCCCAAGCTCCCGCAAGAGCAACCTCCAATTTCGGCTCTTTAAAGGACTGTTTTAAAGTTTGTGTTATACCACATTCTGCACCCTGAGCAAGTGAACTGCCAACAAAAAGATCTCTCTTTACATCATAACTTTCTAATCCATATAAATACTTCTGATGGTTAATCATGCTAAACTCATCTTGTAAAGCAGTAATATTGGCCAATCGCATTCCACTCGGATGTTCATCGCTATATAACATGAAAGCCCCACTTGCAATCTTTTCTTTCCAATCATTCAAACATTTCGTAGCCTGTTTCTGAAACTCACCTGCACGATGTTTATCGTTCTGAGCGTAGTACCGACTATAAGCCATACTTTCAACATATTGTTCAAATAAATCTTTTCCCATCGGAGAAAGACTCGCGTCAACATAAATAAATTTATTTTTCCCCGCCTTAATAGCATTTACTATCTGACTTTTTACTTGCGCAGCTTCATCATCATTGATTGCAAAAGTAACCAGCACCGAGAACCGTTCTGGATGTGATATAGATGCAAGCTTTGCAGTTGCAGCGGTAAAATTCGCATAAGCAGCACCATTAAGAATATATCTGCCATTAATAGCAGGAGGAAGCGTAATTCCTCCAATCAAATCTGCATTAATAATTAAGTCCTGTGTTTTTGTTTCCCTAATTACCGTATCCTTTAATTTTTTTATTGTAGCGGCATCACCTGTACTATTCGCAATAGTATACTCCGATTTACCTCCACCAACGGTACGCTTAAATAGCATGCCATCACGAACAAGCTTTTCTGCAATAGATCTAGCCTTTCCTTTAGCCCAACCAGTACCAGAAAATGCCAGATCAACATTCTGCTCATTAGGTTTCAGTAAATCAACATCGCTAATACGAAGAGAAATCGCCTGTAAAAGGAGTACCGTTTTTAAAACCTGTTGTTCATCAGGTGTCATTTTTTCAGAACGAAGTAAACTATAAGAGTCCAGAATAACACGAACATCATCGTTCAAACCATTCTGTCCTTTTCCATAGAAGAAGTCCCACAGCATATCAATAGTTAACAGATTCGGTCTATCCAATGGTCCATAATTATTAATAAACCACTTAAAAGCCTTTGCATCAGTCATATCATTACTAATAATAAAATCAAACATACTTCTCTGATTCGAACTAAAAGCCACCGATAAATGCTTCAATAACAATGCTGCATAAGGATGAATCGGAACAATAGCTTGTAATTCCTGCTCAGATAAAACCGTTTTCTGTCCTAATGTAGATGTACTTTTCATACTTGACGTAATATAATTACATACACCAGCTAAATCATCCGTTAATTCTCCCTTATATTCCTCCCATTCACTCTTGAGCATTGTATCCTGAGTGGTTTTCATTGCCTGTGCCATCAAACGAAATGCCATGTTTTCTGGTAATTCAATCTTAACCGGTGGTACAAAACGATCCAGAATTTTCTTTGCTGTTTCTGCATTTAAGAAAAGACTTCTACTTTCATGAGATACAATCATAAAATAAAATGGATGTGATAAACTAATTTCTGCCAATGTTTGAAATCCCGTCAGAGAATTAGGGTTATTCTGGAAAAACTCTGTAAATTCATCCCATACAAACAACATTGCCTTAATCTGATTTTCAGAAATAATATTTTTAATCCAATCAGCCATTCCCTGAATATCAAGTCGCAAAGCAGTAATTCCGTTATCTTCTGCAACAGTAATAATATCTCTCATTGTTTTTGCAACTTGTGCTGGTGAGCCGTTTTTCAAACGATCAATAATTACCTCTACATCATTACCACCAAATGTCCATGCATATTGTTCTTCAGCAATTAATGTATCAAAATAATCACGATTTGCTTTCTTTTCCAACCATTTAAGTGCAGCATCACGCAAAGCCATCTCACCGCGGTTAGTAATTCCATGTTTCTCAAGGGCAGACATGACGCTATCTTGAACTGCTAAAATCAAATCCTGATCTGAGCGAATTGATCCAGAACCAATTCTATGAATAGTAATAAGGGTACCGTCATTTTTGTCTGCAATAATTTTTTGACAAAGATCCTTACTGAGACCATAATCATCAAAATAAGCTTTTACTTCATCGTCTGTAGCATCTAACAATGATTTTACCGTAAGAGCTGCATGCGATTTACCAGTACCATAAGCACCTTCAACCCATAAAGATCGTGGATCCTTACCAGATAATACCGTATGTGTTTTTTCTAATAACTTTACAAAAGTTTCATGAGGATAGAAACTTTTCCAGCTTACCTTCCCACTCTCAATCAAATCTGCCGTTACAGCAGCATAATATTTAGGATCTATATTAAAATAATCCCTGTAAAGTTTTTTGCCAGCCATAGTTATATCCTCCTTATTTGAACAAGCTTAACACATCTTCTGATGTTATTTCAGATCCTGTTGGACGAAGTGTTATAGTATCAAGATCAAGTGTAAACGATGCAGAAATAAATTCTGGATAGTTTACGGAAAGACCATTCAACATACGAACCATCGTCTCTCTATCCCATCCAAAAATGCGAGTCGGGCTCACTCCATCACGTTCAATAGAATCATCAAGCAATGTTTCTAATGTAAACTGATAATAATTACCACATGCTTCTGCAAATTTATACAAACTATATAAGAGTACCTTTGCATCCGGATTAACCCATTCACATCTCATCAGAGATTTTAAAGTAATTGTCTCTTTTCCAGAAGCACTAATCTTTTCATCCACATCACATTCTGCAAAAATACGTGACTCACCAAGAGGTGTTTTTGCCATCACAATTTTCAGCGCATCTACAACGTTACGTTTACCAAGACCTTTTAAATCATTCTCCATAACATCTGCTAGCATCATCTTTATAGCATCCGGAGTATATGAAACACCCTGCTTCAGATTATTTACAAACCAGTTATATGCAGGAGTATAAGCTAGATTACATAATATCAATGCCCATGCAGTATCTTCTGTTGCACCAATTCTACTTACGGCCTCTGCTACAGGAGTCGGAATATACTTGCAGTACTTATCTCCTTTCGCATTTTTATCATATACAACAAGGCCAGCATCCTGAACAAAGTTTCTAAATGCATCTTTCTTCTTATTTGCTACCAGTCCATCACCATCAGACATCCAAAACTCTGTGCCACAATTATATTTACAAAAAATATCCATCCATTCAACACGTGCACCAAAACTACAATATCTGTCTAATCCAGCCATCTTTCTTCCCTCCGATATTTTATTTCTAATTGAGTTATATCTTAAACAATGTTCATGTATATCATGACACTTATGACAATGTGTACAATTGTCACCAATTTCAATTCCACGTGTCATATCAATACAATGACTTTTACACTCTGCTTCACATACGCCACACCCAATACAATACAATGTTTTTACAATCACACTTCTAAAAAGTGATAAGAACTTAACATCCGCCTTACTTTTTGTGCAGTTCAAAAGTAAAAAAGTTATATTCGTATCCGTTCTTTCAATTTTAATTGAATATAACTTATCAAGATACTTGATAATATACAGGTTTGGTTCTGCCTGATAAAACTCCCCGATTGTCTTTGCCCACATTTCCCAATGTAATTGTGTTTTATAAACTGTAATAGCAGGCGGATTTGAATCAGATCTAACCTCAAAACAATCTTGTCCAAAATTAAGTTCTCTCCCAGATTTTCTAGTTCTCCAATAACCGGAATCGATGAACATTTTCATTTCTTCTGAACTATAATTTGTTTTTCCACTTGTTGATGCAATCAGTTCTAAATAATTGTCAATTTCGCTCGGATAACATGTCCTTTTAATAAATTCATGTCGTCCAGATGAGTTAGGGCATACGAGACATCCCGCACGAGAATTACCTTTTTTGTACGCTTCATTTATTATTAATTTTCGCGAAAAGATATAAAGAAATAATTCTGCAGAATTCCATTCAAGAATGCCATGACAACTCAACTGACCACTATGTTTCTTCCCATCATTTACAGAATCATATTCACTTCGAGTCAGGCTTTCCTCAGCACGAATTCCTGTAAATGCCATTCCTGTGAAATCATGTTTTCCCGTTATTTTCCTTAACAAATTAATTTGCGGTGACGTTTTGTGTACACTACAGCACCATCTGCTCGTAGTTGATGGTGGACCAAACGTTTTCCATGTTTGTGAAGGAATTAATTTTGACTGTGCTTTAAAAAACTGTATTCCTTGTTCTTTACAATATTCTTCTATTTGTTCTACTACTTTATATGTATCAGGAAACTCCATTCGAGTATCACCAAACAAAACATGAAATTCATCATGAGGCAATGATCTTTGCACTAAATCAAGCGCAACCACACTGTCTTTCCCTCCACTAAACGCCACATAAAATACGTCTACATTATTCTTATACTCTCGATAAACATTGTAAATTTTCTGAATTGTTTCTTGAGTCAATGTTTCCAATAAGTCCTGATTTTTCAGAACCATAGTTTCAATATCAACAAACTCCAACATTCCATTATTAGGCTCTGGTGAATCCAAAATTATAAGTTCTGGTGCAGAGTAAACAGAACCTCCTTTTGTTCTCGCTACAACTCTTCCTTTATAGATATAATTATTGGTTTCTGCCCACATCAGTGGTTTACTTTCATCTTTTGGATAATTCCAGAATTTATCAAACCCAAGAATATCTAGTTCTTTATAATAGACGGGACGGGGTTCCTTACTAAACTTCGATATTTCAGTTGTAAGTAGTAGCCCACCAGTCTCCGTATCCCAAGTATATTGGTACATGTTGGTGTCCTCTTTTCTTTTTCGTTATTGCACTTTCCTTTTTGCGACTATAACATTTCCATCATTGGTAATTACATCAGCAAACAAATATAGTATACTATTTTTCAAACCACGCCATGAGAGAAATGAAACCTCATTTAATAAGTGTGGACATTCTTGCAAAACAATATTTAGTAACTCTATTTCTGTTAATGTATCTTGAACAGTCAACAAAGCTTTCAAATTTTCTCGAATTTTTACTTTTTCTGACCTTTTTATAGGCAAATTGGGTGCATAGTAGTAATGTTCTTGTTGTACATTTACAATAGTATCTGATGTAGTCAGAACCTGATTTATTTTTTCTTTTGGTATATACCATAATTGTTCAGCTATATCAGCCACAGTAATCGGCATATTACTTTTTTGAATTATAGAAGCAATTTCAACTTCTGGTTCTGATTTTCTTCTGCCAAAGCAAAGACAATTTCTTTTGACTGAATATGCTTTAGTCGCGATAGATATAATTAACTCTGCCAAAGAATCTGTAGTATATATCTTTAAATACTCATTAATTTGTATCTGATATTTATCCAAAACTGATTGAAGATATATACATGTTGCTCCACCAGAGAATGTTTCATCAATATCTTTTAGAATCGTTTCTATCAATTCCTCTTGCTCACTTGAACAGTCTGCATAAATTCTTCCTTCTATAGGTGTATTAATTGAACGAAGTGTTGCTATAATATCCTCATCAGAAGGCAACTCAACTTTGTAGCTCTTCTGATAAAACTGTCTCAATCTGTTTATATCAATCGAACTATTTAATCGAAAACCATTCTCAAACTGTTTTCTTAATATAGTTTTACATCTTCGTACAACTTTACTATCAATACATACGTTATTCTGTTTATAAATTTCCTGTCCAGGAAGTTGCTCCAAATATTCCTGTTCTCTTTGTTTGTCCTCAAAATTAAATTTTATTATAATTTGACTTGGATCAACTTTGCATAGATTCAAAAAATGATACATACGATCTATTAAATTTGTTGGTGTACCAAAAGTTTCTAATACAAGATTATTTCCTATGTTTCGTGGTCTTCGCATATTATGCTTTTTCATAACATCACAAACATCATACGAACGGCGCCCACCCACAGAAATACCATGTTTTATTTTTTTGGGATACTCAACCATTAGGTCTATGAGAAGCTGAACGTAAATATCATACCACGAGTTATATTGTCTTGTGTTCTTATTCTTATATCTATACGATACTGGAGATGCTCCCGTATAGGCAGCCTGAACATTCCAATCCAAAATATATATTTGGGGTTTATCCGCTGCATCCATACGAATCTGTCGATATCGAATTTTACGCTCCTCATCTATTACATAAGAAATTAACAAATGATTATATGGAACTAAGCATTCACTCAAAACATTCCTAATGCGACGAACAATCGTTTCCGTATTCAAGTCTGTTTCAACATAAATACCTCTACGAATAGACACTGGTTTTTTCATCTTTTTTGATGCTTTTAAATCTCCTATTTCCTCTCTAGGAAGAATAGAAATATTATCTGTGAATGCAAATTTATCCGAATACAATCGTGCCAAATCGGTAAGAACCAATATATACAATTCCCTCCAATTTGATACTTTCTTTTCTTGTTTATGGTAGAATCGGTAGGAAATGGGGGTCGTGAATGGCATAGACTGAATTTTTTCAAAATCAATCTGATATATTTTTATTTCTCTGTCCATATCATTCCCTCCCTTCCATTTTTACTTCTTATATACTCTCATCCTAGCATTTGCCTCTAGCATTACATTTTCTATATCACTATAACTTCTTCTTTGCTGATAGCCTAAATCAACTAATAATTGAAGTGCATCTTTTTTAGTTTTCCATCCAGCATTATTTGTAAGAACATCTACAATCAATGTCCTATAATCAGAAATATTACAGTCTCTCCGAACAATAGCCCCACAACAATCGGTTGCCGTATAGCTAGCATGAAGTAATCTAAATTTTTTGCTATAATTTGCAACATAGCTCTCCAAAACAAAGTTGTTCCACGGTATATCAATTGCAGGAAAATGCAAAAATAGGTTAATGGATTTAATCGGTGTATATTCATTCTGAATAAGCTGTTCCAAAACTTGATCCGTCTGTTCAATATTAAAATGAATTTGGTCATGACAAATAAATTCATTTTGATTCACACGAATCATTTCGTCGTATACTGAATCCCAATAAATAACTGTCTTCAACTCATTTGCAAATTTTTTAAGTTCTTCAATAGTAATATGTTCTGAATGTTGACAAAAATCCGAAAAAACTTCTGCCATACTAATTTCCTCATCTATATTACTAATAATTGCACCTCTAAATGAAAATTTTTCTCGAAGAAGGTATGCAAGTGCATTTCTCAATCCCCACATCGGATAGTCAGGTGTATTCATAAGAACAGATGGACAATCCGACTCTATCAAGCTCATAAGTTCTACATCTGAAAGATAACTTCTTTGCAGAAGAGCACCACTTATCGCATCAGTAATTTGATTGAGTTCTTCTTCATTCACAGGTAAATTTGGTGCATATAAATATGCTTCAGAAGCAACATTTACAATTTCTGGTGTCGTCACCAGAGTATGTTTGATTTTATCTAACGGAATATACCAAAGCTCATTTTCAATTATTATATACGTTACTGGTAAATGTGATTTTTTCATATACTCAATAACATCATTTACTGGTGAAGGTTCTCTATTATAACCAAACAAATAATTGTATCGTTTAAAATAGTTCCGTTTTCGCGAAGAATTAAACAGCATGTTTTCTAACGAATCAACATTATATACATGAAGCATTTCAGCAAGTTGGTCTTGAAATTTATTAAACAAACATTCTAAGTAAATACAGGAAGCACCTTCTTTAAAAGTCACCATGATTGTTTCATTAATTTCTTCAATAAGATCCTTCTGTTCCGTTTCATCCTTTACAAAAATTCGCTCATCACGGAGTGTTCCTATCTTCATTAACGTACGAACAAGTCTTTCATCATCTTCAATTAGTTCATCACCAAACATATCATTAAAATACATTCTAAAACGATTGCGATCTATTGCTTTTTCCGGTCTAAATCCATCCTCAAAATTTTTCGCTAAGATTGTTGCATATTTTTCTTTAACCTGTAAATCCATATCAGCAGTTGTATCAATTACATTAGATTGATATCCAGTCTTGCTTTCCAACGTATTATTATGAAAGTCTCCTGAAACTCGTGTAGAATTATTGGTTGTTTTTCGGAATATAATAAGCTTATTCATTGCCGAAACAAGACCTTTATGCCTCTCAATATCCAACTCTATAAAAGATTTATCCTTCTGCATTTCATAAAGAATGCGCTCAAGATAATTCGTATCTTCTATAAGAAGCAAATGTTTTTTTATGTAATTATGCGCCTGTGCATATTCACTACATCTTTTTATATCTGATAAATCTGCTAGAATAGTTGCCATTTGCATTTGCTGCGATTGAGCCCAAGAAATAAATGAAATACGATTTTTCTTTATTTCATCTTCTCGATCTGGCGTAGATTTCCTGAAAGAATTCTCTACATCTCCATCAGAAAGTGACTTGCAGTAGTTCCAATATTTTGACAAAGCGGATCTATAACGATTATGCTGTTCATCATTCATCTGTGCGAATTTTTGGTTTCCAAGTAATTTCTTACTAATTTGATATATCTTTTCTGAATTCGAAATAAAATACAATTCTCTGTCAGAAAAACCAAGTTGAACAGAATATTGTCCTGCAACATTTATCGCAGAACTATAACTACGAACTGATGCTTCCGCCAACCCTAATTTAGTCGTGAGCCACTTTTCAAATGCAAACTTCCCTTCATATACAGAAGAAATATTATCTTCTGTTTTCCCTTCAGCAACATTTATTTTGGATATATCCTCTCTAATTTCTACATCCCCAACATTATTCGTATCATCCACATCTGGGTTTTCGCTCTTTTCAGAACTTACATTACCTTCAAAACAACTTTGAGACTGATTTTTTTCATAAACAATTTCAACATTGTCATAATCCATATTACATTTGTCCATTAGTACACGAATGCTGGTCACAATTTCTTCTGTATTACATTCCATCTCTAAATATAAACCATCGTCTAATATCTCTGGCATTAGAAATCTGCTCAATCCAGCTCTTCCAGATAATATAACCTTATCTATTTCTCTGAGTCTATATCCAACCATACCACGAATAATTGCAGGATAATCTTCATATAAGAAGGTAATAATCTGTAAAAAGGCATTTTTCCATCCATCACACACCTTACTATCGCCAAAGTAAACAACTTCTTTTGGAGTAATAGAGTCTAATTCCATTCCATTATTTGCGAAATTCCATACAAACCTATTGTTTTCATTTACAGAAGCCGCAGAAATATTATGTTTCTCATCATTTATATCGTCAAAAACGACGTGTTCATTTCCTACTGGCTTATTACTACTCATTTCTTCCTGTACCTCTGGTACAGAAATGTTAATAGTTACATCTGTTTTATTGATACTTTCGTTTGTAACAACATTATTATTTACCTTTTCAGCTTGTATATTTTCTTGAATAGGATTCTCTCGAAGAAAAGTCAGATAATAGTCCATTACTTTTTTCATTTTTCCAATCTGACTATAATATTTAAATTTAAAAATCTTATTAT